>DASWMI010000119.1:0-5147 GCA_036399835.1 Pyrinomonadaceae bacterium
GACGCCACCTTGCGCCCGCGTGAGCCGCTCTCTCGCGCTCGCATCTTGCGCACCATCGCGCGCACGCTCGAAGCGCGCAATGCTTTGCAGCTTCAGAAGGCGACGACCAGACCCGCGACGAGCGGCGCATTAATCCTGCGTTCGAGCAAGGGACAGGAACAGCCCCTCGTCGTCAGTAGCGATGCCTTTCTCTTTCGCGCCTTCGGCGACGGGCTGGCGCACCAGGCGCGCTCGCTGGTCCTGGTCGGCGGCGAACCCGCGTTGTTTCACGTCAACGCGCGCGGCCAGGCGGATTATCTGGAAGTTCGCCCGGCCCAGAACGGAGCAGCCGCAGACCGCTTTTCACCCTTCGCCAACTGGACCAACGAGATGACGCTGGCCGAAGCGCAGGCGCGCCTTTCGCGTTATGGTCGCGGGATTGGTCCAGTCGTGGATTTGCGAGTCGCCGCGCGCGGCTCTTCAAGACGCGCGACGGACCTTGAAATCACCGGCACGAGCGGGACGGCGCACCTGCGCGGCGGTCGCATACGCTCCGTGCTCGGCCTGCGCGAGCAGCTCTTCGTGATAGATAAAAAGTATGATGCGGCGGGCCGCCTGACGGGCTTTGTCTTTACCGGGCGCGGCTGGGGGCACGGCGTGGGGATGTGCCAGGTCGGGGCTTACGGGTTGGCCCGCACGGGCTGGAACTACGATAAAATTCTGAAGAACTATTACACTGGCATCGAGCTGACGAAAATCTATTAAGCTTTCCAGCCGAAGATGAGCCACAGAGGCGCGGAGACACAGAGAAGATAAAACAGGATGTGATAAGAGTTTTCAAGACATCTTCCCTTCTTATTCTCTATGTCTCCGCGCCTCTGTGGCTAGTTTTATTTAGGATTCAAGAGCATGCGTTTCTCCCGTGCACAACTCATCGGCGCGCTCTCGTTGCTGGCACTCATCTGGCTCATCATACTTTCACGCCTTCTCTTAACACGCCCTTGAGTTCTGTGGACCAAAGACTAAAACCCGTCGTCGCCATCGTTGGGCCAACCGCTTCGGGCAAGAGCGAGCTTGGCATCGAGATAGCACTGCGCTTTGGCGGCGAGATTATCAACTGCGATTCTGTCCAGGTCTACAGCGAGATCGAGGTTGCGACGGCCAAAGTTCCGATTGAGGAGCGGCGCGGCGTGCCGCATCACCTGATTGATTTCGTCCCGCCGCGGATGAACTACACGGCTGGCGACTGGGCGCGCGACGCCGCCGCCAAGATTGCAGAGATAGAGGCGCGCTCTTCGCTGGCCTTGCTCGTCGGCGGCACGGGTCTTTACCTGCGCGCCTTGAGACAGCCCTTCTTTGAAGGCCCGGCGACGGATGGCAGCCTGCGACAACGCCTCGCACGGCTGAGAGAAAAAAAAGGCGTCGAGCATCTTTACAGGATACTGCTGCGCGTTGACCCCGCGGCGGCGGCGAAACTTTACAGACGCGATTGGTCGCGCGTGCAAAGAGCGCTCGAAGTTTACTTCCAGACGGGCCGCCGTATCTCTGAAGCTCAGCGGCAGATGCCCTCTCCGCCAGAGTTCGTCGCGCGTCTGCGCGTCATCGCGCTCGCGCCTCCACGCGAAGAGATTTACTCGCGTATCAATAAACGCGTCGAGCAGTGGTTCGGAAACCGTCTGCTCGAAGAGGTGCAATCGCTGATCGCTTCCGGCGTGCCCCTCGACGCCAGGGTCTTCAAGGCTCTGGGCTATCGTCACATGCTCGAACATCTGCAAGGCAAGTCTTCGCGTGAAGAGGCTCTGGACCAGATGAAGATTGACGAGCGGCGTTATGCCAAGCGGCAACTGACATGGTTTCGCCGTGAGCCGGATGTCAAGTGGATTGATAAGTTTGGAGATGACCCGCGAGCCTTGAGAGAGGCCGTAGAGTTTTTAGAAGATGAGTTTTAAAGTATCTCAAGCAGATGTGATTGTTCATAACTTCCGACCTCTGGCCGAAATCAAAGTGAGGATTAAGAACGCGTAATTGTGTTGAATTCGACACTTTTTAACTTCTACCTTTTTCCTTTTCCCTTTTTGGTGTAATCTGATTCCATCGCGCCTTCTTACAGATTGTGGCCCGACGGAGACTGTGGTGGTAGATTCAAAGGCTAGTCCCCAGAATATTCAAGATGCGTTTCTGAACACAGCGCGGCGCGAGCGAAGCACCGTCACGATTTACCTGATGCACGGCGCAAAACTGACGGGCCGGATTAAAAGCTTCGATAAGTTTTCGGTCCTGCTCGAATCAGGCTCTCAGGAACAACTGATTTTCAAACACGCGATCTCGACCATCACGCATAACAGGCGACCGAGCGGAGAATTGCGCACGCCTCAGCATTCAAACGAGCCGCCCGCCGAAACGCCTCTCGAAACGGACGGCGCGCACGGCTCTTAAAATCATCCACAAGCTTTTCTCAAACCTTTTTCCAACACGCAGACTGAAAAATACGTGGCCGGAATTTTCATCACCTTTGAAGGCATAGACGGGAGCGGGAAATCCACGCAACTGCGTATGCTCGCAAGCTGGCTGCGGATGCAGGGCCACGAGGTCGTCAACACGCGCGAGCCTGGCGGGACGAGCCTCGGTGAACGCCTGCGCGCGGCGCTCCTGGACGTACAGGAACAGGTTGACCCGCTCGCTGAGCTGCTCGTCTTCGCAGCCGACCGCGCGCAGCACGTCCGCACGCTCCTGCGCCCCGCTCTCGAATCTGGCCGCGTCGTTCTCTCTGACCGCTACGCGGATGCAACCGTAGCCTATCAGGGCGCGGGGCGCGGCTTTGCACCGGAGATGGTCAGGGAGGTCGTCGCGCTCGCTACCGGAGGACTCAAGCCGGACCTCACGCTCATCTTCGATCTCTCGGTCGCGGCGGGATTTGAGCGCGCCAAAAGGCGTGCCGGTGAGGGACACCACTCGGACCGTCTGGATTTGGAGGACGCCAGCTTTCACACACGCGTCCGCAACGAATACTTGCAGATTGCCGCCGCAGAGCCTGAGCGCGTGCGCATCATAGACGCCAGCGGCTCGGTCGAAGAGACGCATACGCGCATGATGGAAGTCGTCATCCCTTTTATTGAGTCGAGAGTCCTAGAGTCTGGAGTCAAAGGCCCAAAGCTTTAGTCTTCTGGCTTCTAGACTCTCGGACTCTCAGACTCCAGACTTTTTATGTTCAAACATCTCGCCGGTAACAATCGTCTCAAAGAGGTTTTGCGCAGGATGCTTGAGGCCGTGCGCGTGCCGGGCGCGCTACTCTTGGCGGGCGAAGACGGCGTGGGGAAAAAGCTCTTCGCGCTTGAGCTGGCGAAGGCTCTCAACTGTCGCACGCCTCTTGGGGTTGAAGCCTGCGACGAGTGTCCTTCATGCCGGCGCGCGATGCGCTGGATGCTGCCCGCCTCCGACGACAAGGACGCGCACAGGAAGATTATCTGGACCGAGCATGCGGACATAGGGCTGGCCCGGCCCTACTCAAGAGCCATCCTTGTGGACCAGATGCGCGACCTTGAGCGCGAAGCCAATTTCCGTCCATACGAAGGCAGAGCGCGTGTCTTCCTGATTGACGAGGCCGACAAGCTCAATGATGCTTCTTCAAACGCGCTGCTCAAAACCCTGGAAGAACCGCCCGCGACCAGCTTCCTGATGCTCATCACATCGCGGCCAGCCGCGCTGCTCCCGACCATACGCTCTCGCTGCCAGACCCTGCGCTTCTCTCCGCTCATGCCGCTTGAGATTGAAGAACAGCTCAAGGGCAATAAGAAAATCTCTCCGCATGATGTGCGGCTGCTGGCGCGCGTGGCGCGTGGCAGCATCGGTCGCGCGCTCTCGCTCAATCTGGAGAGCTATCGTGCGCAGCGCGAGGCGATGATGGAAGTCTTGAACGCGCTCGCGCAGGCTGAGGGCCGCGCGCGACTGCTGCGCGCCGCCGAAGAGATGAATGATGTCAAACGCAAAGATGAGTATGAGCCGCGACTTGATGTGCTGGAATCGCTCATCCGCGATGTCTGGCTGCTCAGGCTCGGCGCGCCGCCAGAGCAGCTCGTCAACGAAGACCTCCGCGCACCTCTGGACCAGCTCAGCGCACGCATAGAGAGCCGCCGCGCCGCGCTCTGGCTCACGCAGATCGAGACCATACGCGAACAGTTGACCGTCAACATCAACCGCAAGGTCGCCACGGATGCGCTTTTTCTCTCGATGGCCGCCGCATGAAAGAGGAAAAGTGAAAGCGGCACGCGCCGGAAATATCTGAAACGAACGCCGCAGGACTCAAAAGCCACTTGCGGCGGCGAGAGAAGGCGTGTTAGAAATTTGCGTGTCGCGCTCGGTCGGCCCGGGCAGCCGGAGATTGTCAACAGCACTAAAGCCATGATCGCTTTTACAGAACCAATCATCGCATCATCGGCGCAGCGTGTGCGGGCCGCAGCCGTGATCGGCCTTGCGATAGCGGCGCTCGTCTACCTGCGTCTCTTCAACCCGGTCGGCGCGGGTCTCTATCCCTCTTGCCCGCTTTACAGCCTGACGGGGCTTTACTGTCCCGGCTGCGGCACGACGCGCGGGCTGCATCAACTGCTCCACGGCAACCTCGAAGCGGCGCTCGCGATGAATCCCTTGATGGTGCTCGCGCTGCCGTTCGTCGCTTACGCTTTTCTTTCCTACGCGCTCTTTGGAGCCAGGGGCCGCAGCCTCCCGAAAGTCTTTATCCACCCGACGCTCATCAAGGCGCTCTTCTGGGTCGTCGTCGCATACGGCGTCTTGCGAAACATCCCCGTCTATCCCTTCACGCTCCTTGCGCCGCATACTTTATAAACGGTCGTCTGATTTTTTTGAGATTGAAAAGCTGCGTGCAAGTTTAAGGGCCGCTCCTCTTGAAAGAGAAGCGGCCCCTCACGTTGATGATGCGAATTTTCCTATCTTGAAATAGAGACAAGCTCAGGCTCAGGCTTTTCCTTATCCTTGTAATTGCCTTCGGCCAGAAGCTGCTCAGTCTCTCGGACAAAGGCTTCGACGATGTCTTCGCCCGAGACCTTGCGCAGCGGCACGCCGTTCTTAAAGATCATCCCGACGTTACGCCCGAAGGTGACGCCGAGGTCCGAATCGTGTGCTTCGCCTGGCCCGTTGACGGCGCAGCCCATGAT
>DASWMI010000120.1:0-14543 GCA_036399835.1 Pyrinomonadaceae bacterium
GCTTCGAGCCGCGCAGCTTCAGCGCCGTTAGTCTCTGAGGCCAGATAGATGGTCCAGCGCTCGGCCTGGACCATAGAGGCCAGGCCGCAGAGCGCCGTCTGCGCCGCCAGTTGCTGGTCCTGTACGGATTGCAGGCGGGCCAGTAGCTCGAAAGCCGCGCGCAGAACGCTGTTTGCGAGTCGCTTAGGGAGACGCGGTATCTGCCGCGCCTTAAAGCCCGCTGCGTCTGCCGGCAGACGAAGGTCTCCGGTCATTCCGCGCTCTTCCAGCTCGCGTAAGAGCGCGGGCAGTTGCGCGGGTCTCTCTGCCACGGCGCGAAAGCCCAGACGCAAGAGCGTCGCGTCGTCAGGCAAATGATGGCTGTACGGCGAGTGCTGCTCGCTGGATTGTGGGCGAAGGGCGACGAGCTGCGCGCCGGGCCAGGCTTCGAGCGCGAGTTCGATGGCCGCGTGAATCTCCGGCAGGCTTGCTCCCTGAGCCACTTCGTAGACGAGAGCCAGCGGCAACAGCGTCTCCCATTCACTCGGCGCGTGATTTCCGTTTCCGTTGCCCGCCGCGCGGTCGAGCCTTGAGGCAGGCGTCCGGTCCACGAGCAGGGCTATGCCTGCCTGGCGGAGAGCCTCCGTCAGAGCCTCTGCCAGGGCAGGGCTTGAATCATTTAAGAGGACTACTTGCTTCGTCATAAAACTCTGGGCCAGTTTCTGGACGACCACCTTGAAGGAGAAACGATTTTAAGTAGCAACGACTCAGGGCCGACCGCGCGCCGTTTGCGTGAGCGGGACTCTATACTGGTTACGATTACCCTCCTGGTCCTGCGCTTCGATGGTTAGCTCGCGCGAGCCTTCGGAGGCCGTCACCTGAAGCTGGAATGAGCCGTCGGCGGCGGCCACCGCTTCGCGTCCGGCGCTGCGCAGGTGTGTGCCGGGGGCTGCCCGCCCGCGCACCAGATAGATTTGGCCGCCCACCAGCTCGGCTGAAAGATTAGAGACTTCTACGCGCTGGCCCGTGCCTCCCGGAGCGACGACGAATTTTTGCGGCTCGCTCCAATCGCTCGTCTGCCCGGAAGCGGCCGTCGCGCGCACGCGCCAGAAGTAGACGCCCGAGCGTAGGTCCGTCGCGTTGAATTCCGTGACGGCCAGTTGGTCGCGCTCGATGACGCGTCCCTCGCTGACGAAGAAGGGCGAGGTCGCCACTTCGACTCGGTAGTAAGCGGGCGAGCCTTGCGCCGGACGCTGCCAGCGCAGCGTCAGGCTGGCAGACCCCTTTGGTCCGGCAAAGACTTTCTGCAAGTCGCGCGGCTCTGATGGAGTCGGGACATCCAGCAGCTTCTGCCGCGAGAGCGTGCCGGCAGGATTGATGGCCACGTATTCGCCGCCGCGCACCACGGTCTGCTCGCCGTTGCTGGTTGTCGTCGCCATCTCGCCGTTTGTCACGCGAATCTCCTCGGAGTTGTCCGCGTTGACGCCGAAGCTGGCTCCCGTCTGCGGGCCGAGCTTGTTCTGCGTCTTGGGCGTTTCGACCACGTTACTGCCGCCCGCTGGCTGCTCCTCTGTACGAACGTTTATCTGCCCACGGTCAACCGTGACGTGTACGTTGGCCTTCTGTTCTTCGGTGCTGACGGTGTTATCGCGGATGATGACTGTGCTATTGGGGCGCACGACGAGGGTCGAGCCGTCTGCGAGCGTGATGCGCGCCCGCCCGTCAGCCTGCGTTTGCACTGTGTCGCCCGGATAAAGCTGCGTGTCGCTGCGTGCGACGAGCGTCTCGCGCGTGGCGGCGCGGACGACGCGCACGTCGCCTTCAAAAGAGATAAAGCGCGCTCCGGCGGCTGTCTTCGCTATCTCGCCCACGTGCTTGAAAGGATTGCCGTACTTCCAGACGTACAACCCCGCGCCCGCCGCCACAGTGCACAGCGCGAGCAGTCCGATGATGAGATAAATAAATCGCTTCTGGATGACCCACCAGTCCAGGTCGAAGCGAGAAGTCTTATAGGCTGCCATACAACCGCGAATCGCCGTTTGGAAACTTTAGGAGAGGGAATAAAACTAAGGAATCGCTCGCCGGAATAAACTGCTCGACTCGAAGGTAGCTTCCGGCAAGGAAGCGGGGCATGAGACGCACGGCAGACAAACTGTCCGCCATCTCAAAAATTAACACATGCGCGCAGCAGAAGGCAAAGAAAAAGTAAAAGACGTGAATCCTTAGAACAGATTTCAAAATCAGCCACAGAGGCACGGTGGCTGATGTTTCGATAGTTACTTCTTGATGGCCTCGGATTCTTCCATCTGCGGGTCGTTTTCGACGTTCTCGAACGGCGGCTCGAAGCCCGGGGGCATGTCCACGTCTATGTCTCTTTCGGCGCGTCTGGGCCAGAGCAGGGATGCTGCCACAGAGCCTATCAGGACCAGCGCGACGATGCCGAGCGCGTAGCCCGTCGGAATGTGGTTGGCCTTCTCGACATAAGGCACGAGCGTCTGCGCTCCGAGATATTCAAGCAAGAGCGTCAACCCCCTGGCGATGAGCGGGAGGAGCATCTTGACGCCGATAAACGTCAGCACGACGGAGAGGCCAATCTTGAGATAGTGAAACTTTTCGACCACGCCCGCGAGCAGAAAGTAGAGCGTGCGCAACCCCAGGATGGCGAAGACATTTGAGGTATAAATGATAAAGCGGTCTGTCGTCACGCCAAAGATAGCCGGGATAGAGTCCACGGCGAAGACTAGGTCCGTCACTTCGACGATGACCAGCACCAGCAGCAGAAGCGTTCCGACGCGTCGCCCGTTGACCTGCGTGAAAAACTTTTGTTCCTCGTAGTGACGCGTAATCGGGACAAAGCGCGTCACGAGCCTGACGACGGGATTATCTTCAGGGTTAACCTCCGTCTCTTCCTGTCGGGCCATCTTGATGCCCGTGTAAACCAGAAACGCGCCGAAGAGATAAATAATCCAGTGAAAACGGTTAATCAGCGCCGTTCCCAGAAAGATCATCGTGATGCGCATCACGAGCGCGCCCATCACGCCCCAGAAGAGTACCCTGTGCTGGTACTGCGCAGGGACTTTGAAATAAGAGAAGATGAGCAGAAAGACGAAGAGGTTATCAACCGACAGCGAAAGCTCTATCACGTAGCCTGTCAGGAACTCCAGACCCTTGGGCGTGCCCAGATGCCAGAAGATGAGACCGTTAAAGAGCAGCGCCAGCGAAATCCAGACGGCGCTCCAGATGGCAGACTCCCTGTACGTGACCCTGTGCGCCTTGCGATTGAAGAGACCCAGATCAATGCTCAACATCAGCAGGATAAACGCAGCAAACCCCACCCATGCCCAGATAGAATGTTGCATCATGTTCATGTCCGGATAACATATCACCCGCGAAGCAGCCTCGCAACCGTCCTTTCGGGCCGCCATGCCTGCTCGCTTCTCGGATGTCGGGCGCGGCAAGTTGCGGCATCGCTCGCCTCTCCGTTACAATTCGACGTTTGCGAAAGCGGTCGCCGCGAAAAGCCATTCCGATAGTTGGTCGGCAGCAGGCCTGGCGGGCGATTTTCGGGTCGGAACTCCGCAGCCTCTTGGAAGTCGCCAAGCGCATCGCCCTGTCAATCGCAAATCTAAACTGGACCATAATTCAATAAGCTGTGGGAAGGTGTTTTGAGGAATGCTGAAACTGTTTAGCCGCATGGAGCGGACGCAAAAGTCTATCATCATCGGGTTTGCGTTCCTGATGGCCGCGAGCCTTGTGCTCTTCTACGCGCCGGGCCGCAACAATACTGCGTTGGCAGACCCGACGAGAAGCACGGAGACGCTGGCGAAGGTCGGCGGCGAGCGGATTACGCTGGGCGAGCTGGCGACCGAGAAAAAGGGCATGCAGGCGCGTTTCGGCGGGCAGTTTAGCCTGGCCCAGATAGGGTTTACGGACAAGCGCCTGCTGGACCAGTTGATAAAATCTCGCGTCATCTCGCAGGAGGCCGCGCGTCTGGGGCTGGCTGCTTCCGACGGTGAAGTCGCCGATGCCATACGCAAACAGTTCAAAGACCCTGCGACGGACCAGTTCGTCGGCATTGACCGCTATAAAGAGATTGTCACGGCCAACTACGGAGACATCGAGCGTTTCGAGCGGCAGATGCGCGACCAGATCGCGGCGCAGAAACTCGAAGCCTTCGTGACAGCCGGAGTGACCGTCGCGGATGAAGAAGTGCAGGACGATTACAAGCGCAAGTTCACTACCTATGGTCTTGTTTATGTCCCCGTCACGGCTGCGAAGCTGGCGGGCAAGGTGCAGCCTTCGGATGAAGAGCTGCGCGCCTACTATGAACAGCACAAGACGGATTACCGCTATCTGGAACCGCAGAAGAAGGTCCGTTATCTCTTTATTGACCAGGCCAAGATGGGCGAGAAGCTGAGCATCCCTGATGAAGATTTGCGCAAGGAGTATGAACAGCTTTCGGAGGAGAACAAGCAGGCTGGCGTCAAGGTCCAGCAGATTCTCTTAAAGGTGGCGCGGCCAGACCTGGACAAGCAGGTTGAAGAGAAGGCTAAAGGGCTGGTTGAAAGATACCGCGCCAACCCTTCCGAGCAGCTCTTTGCGGACCTCGCCAAAGGCAATTCCGAAGACCCCTCGACGGCTAAAAACGGCGGCTTTCTGCCCAACCCCGTCAAAAAGAATCCGAACAAAATCAACGCGCTGTATGACCGGACGGTTGACATGCAGGTGGGCGAGATTACGGATGCTGTCAGATACGGCGGCAACTGGTACATCCTGAGGCGCGGCGATTCGGTCCCGAAAACCTTCGAGCAGGCTAAACCGGAACTGCTCGTCTCGATGCGCAATCGTCGCGCTTACGGCGTCGCGGCGCAGCTTGCCGAAAAGGCCGCGAGCCGTCTTAAAGAGACTAAGGATGTGCAGAAGGTGGCGCAGGAATTCGCGGGCCAGGCCAACATGACGGCGACAGACATGGTGCGCGAGACGCCCTACGTCAAGCCTGGCGATGACGTGCCGAAGATCGGCGTCAACCAGCAATTTGAAGACGCGCTCGCGCCGCTCAATAATCCGAACGATGTCGGCGAGCGCACGCCCGTCACGGGCGGCTTTGCCATCCCGCTCCTCGTTGATAAAAAAGAGCCGCGTATTCCTGAGTTCGACGAAGTCAAGGAGAGAGTCTTGCAGGCCGTGCGGCTCGAGCGTGCCGCGACACAGGTCGAGCAGACGGCTCGCGAGCTGGCGCAGGCTGCCAGCCCGGAAGCCTTGAAGGCGCAGGCGGAAAAGATGGGTCTTGAGGTCAAGACGGAGGATGGCTACAAACTGGGTTCGCCGCTCGGCGAGGCCGGGACCAGCCCCTCTGCCGACGATGCGATCTATGCTTTAAGGACCGGCGAGGTGACAAAGTCGCCCGTCAAGATAGGCGAGAACTGGGTCGTCTTAGGCATGAGCAAGCGTTACGAAGTGGACCTCGCGGACTTTGCTAAACAGCGCGACCAGCTCACGCAGCAAGCCGTCTCCGAACGACGCAACATAGTCTTCTCAGACTATATTGACGCCGTGCAGGCGCGCATGCAGCGTGAAGGCAAGATAGAGATTTACGAAAAGGTGCTCGCGCAACTGGCCGAGAGCGAAGAGCCGCCCGCAGCCCTCCCGCGCCGCGCGCCTATTCTCCCCGGACAAAAGTAGAATCCGGCTGGAAGACGAAAAAGAGAAAGAGGATGAGAAGACAGGCTTCTCATCCTCTTTCTTTGTCTCGCAGCTTTGAGCTTCGTTCTATTTTAAGAAGGGGGCGAGGTCCGCCTGCGTCAGCTTGAGCTTTGTCTGGACCTCCGCGCCTTCGTTTGTGACAGACAGGTTTTGCAGCAGGACCAGCGGGCTGGCTAACCTGCCATTTGGACCAGGGACGACGTAGTTCGCGCCGTCCAGAAGTTTGAAGGAGAGAATCATCTGGCTGATGTTGTGCGCCTGCTCTGCATTCTCCGTGCGCAGGTTGAGGAGGGCTTCGGCATCTGTTCCCGCCAGCGTCAGAGAGCCGTAGAACTCGCGGACGCCCGCGACGTTTTTCGCCTGCGGGTCGAAGGACGAGCCAAGTTCCTTGATGGCCGCAGCGGGCAGCCTGCCGCTAAACCCCAGAAGCGCGCCGGTCGTCCGCGTCGCCAGCTTGACCATCTCGTCATCCACATGAGCGCCGCCCGCCGCAGCATCAACGGTCGCCTTGACGCTCTCAAGATCGCCCGCCGCGAACGTGTTTGAATCGAGCGCCGTGACGGCCATCACGTCCGCCTCGCGCGTCCCTGCGGGCGCTGAAGCAACGAGCACAGGTCCGCATGAAGGCTCTGCGCAGGGCGTTTCCATTTTCTTCGTCCCATCCGCCTGAACTGCCTTCTCTTCCGCAACTCTGGTTTGCACTACGACGCGCGCGGAGGTTTTCATCTCGGCGTTTGGTGCGGGCGCTGTCGCTAGCTTCGCTGGACCGACGACAAACAGGGTCTTGCCTTTATACTCCTGCTCCGTGTGCGGCAGTTTATTGCCGCGTTTGGCAGCCGCCGCGAATCCCGCCTCGATGAGAGCTTTGGACTCGAAGCTGCCGCGCACGATGAAGACCATGCTAAAGTTGCTGAGCGAGCCGGGCGCGAGCTTGAGGCCGACCGCGACAGACTCGAACGTGCGCGGGTCAACTCCCGTCTCGGTCTTAAACTTTTCTATCTCGGCATTCAACTTTAAAAGTAGATTCGGGTTCACAGCAAGGACGGCGGGCACGGCATCCGTCAGGACTTTTTGCGCGTCCACGAAGATGACGGCATCCGACGGGGGAAGCTGCGAGAGCATGTCGCTGCCGCTGGCCGCAACAGTTCTCGCGGCGGCCCTCGACGGCTCAGGCCGAGCGCCAAAGAGGGCCAGCGTCGTGAGCATCATGGCGAAGATTAAAAACAGTGATTGCAGTTTCTGTCTCATCACAATCATACCTTTCGAGACCTCAAGGGCATTTAAATTCAGAGATGTTGTTTTGGACCGCTGACCCCTTGCAGAAGCCTTTAGCGGCCCAGCAGAAGGGCCGCGATGTCTGTCTGCGCGAGGCTCAGGCGGAGCTGTAATTCATTGCCCTGCGCGCTGACCTGCAAGCTTTCGAGCGCATTCCGGGCCAGCTTTCCTTTTGGACCAGCGACGCGCCCGCTGATGAGCGGCGCAAACTGCTTGAGGGCGGCAATCGTCTCGCTCAGCCCGCGAGCCTGGTCCGCGTTTTCGGTCCGCGCAAAGACCACCGCGTCGAAGCCCTTCTCGACCGTGCCGAGCGAGCCGTAGACCTGTCGTATGGAGGCTATGTTACGCGCTATCTCGTCGTTCGGAACATTTAGTCCCTGCGTCACGGAAGACGGCAGGTTCGCGCCAAAGCCTATAATCGCGCCTGCGTTGCGCGAGGCCAACTGGACCAGCGCGTTTGCCACGCGCGCGCGCCCGTTCCTGGAATCAGTCGCGGCGCGCACATTATCCGCATCACCTATGGCGAGCGTACTCGCATCAAGAGCACTGACGGCCAGCTCGCTCACCTTGATGTCGAGCAGGCCCAGCAACTTCACCTGGTCATTGATATTGAAGATATAGATGGTCGCGCCGTTATATTTCTGTTCCCTGTATTTTCCCTGCGCGGCGAGGCGTCCGGCTGCCACGATAGTCGCCGCCTTAAAAGTGCCGTGCGCGAGGGCGACCGTCTCGACCTTCGTCTTTCCATTCTCAAGATCGATAAAACGCGCGCCGAGCACGACGCGGTCAAACGAGCGCGCGTCAATCCCGGTCTGCGTCTTAAACTTGTCTATCTCCGCGTTGATCTGCGCCATCTTCGCTGAATCGTTCGCATAGATGCGCGGCAGAGCATCATTCAGCAGGCGCTGTACGTCAATCTGCATGACGGCATCCGAAGCGGGCAAAGCCGATAGCAGGCTCGGCTTGACCTGCGCAGAGCCGCTCGCGCGCCTCGTCTGTCCCAGAGCGACGAAGGCCGAGGCGCAAGCCAAAGATAGGACCAATGCGATAAACAGGCTGTAGATTCTTTTCTTCACAATCAAGAGATTACCTTTCATCTTAAAGACAAAATTCGGAAACCCGAAGCCGAAAGCAAATCCGCAAAGTTTTTATTCCTCCATCAGCCCTTCGGGCGCTTGCGGTCGGATGCGTTTTGCGCCGCGCAGGGTTGGCTTTATTCTTTCCTGTTTTCAGCCCCCGCTTCCGCTCCCTTACCATTTGAGCCGCGCCTGGCGGATGAAATCTGCGCTGAAAGCTCTTTGACCGCGACCTTTCGATAATCCTGCGGCAGCTCAAAAAGACCAGGTTCGGCTTCCTGCTTGATGTCCACCAACTCCATGCTGTACATGGCCGCGCTCTTGTCTCTACTCCCAGAAGTAGTCTCGTACTTGATGGGCATGCCGAGCGCATCGTCTATCCAGATTAAGCTTTCAACTGCCGCGCCGCCATCCTTATCCGTGCGACCCGCAATCGTCACGCGATACTTCGTCGCCGCGCGCCCGTTGACCTCTTCTGCGCCCAGCTTTTGATAGACGGTGCCCGCGTGCGCTTCGTTAACCAGCCTCTCGGGAGAAAAATCCGAGGCCGTCTCTCCTGCTTGCACATCCATCTCCAGCCCCGCCCCCGGTTTCAACTCCGCGTAGAGCTTTTTTGCAGGCACGAGCAGAAAGTGTCCGGCCTTAACCTGCAACTCTGAAACCTTAACGCCCGGCATCAACTCGTAATCCTCGCGGCGGCTCTCACCGTCGCGCGCGATAAAGGTCTCCGTGCTGGCGCCGCCATTCTGGTCCGGTGAAGCCGAAGGCTGCGCGCGCAGGCTGCTCCTGAGGATGACCCGCGCCTGGTAACGCTCAGGCTCTCTGGTCGAAAAGGGAGGGGTCGAGGAAGCTTCACCCGCGGCCCTGCTATTATTCGCCGTCTCGCTTCTGTTGTCGCCGCCGCTATTGAGCCTCTGGCATGCGGCCAACAAGCCGGCGAGCAAGAGCGCCAGCAGGAGGACCATCGCCATCCTGCCCGCACGCTTGATTCCTGTGGATGAAGAAAACATGAGAGCAACCGATGAACCAAGAGCGATGAACGCGGAACTGTCGGAATTGAATTATCGAATCATCATCTCTTTGATTCGATGAAGCAATAAGCCCGTAGCTTTCCCTTCATCATTCACGCAGCCCGTATCCATCCTTTTCTTTTACACTCGTTCGAGGAGCAGCGCGAGGCCCATCCCGCCGCTGACGCAGAGCGTCGCCAGCCCGCGCCGCGCACGCCTTCTCTTCATCTCGTGCAATAGCGTGGTCGTGATGCGCACGCCCGTACAGCCAATGGGATGGCCCAGCGCAATCGCGCCGCCGTTGACGTTCAGGCGCTCCGCGTCAAAGCCCAATTCGCGGTCGCAGGCGATGACCTGCGCGGCAAAGGCTTCGTTCAGCTCTATCAGGTCTATCTCGTCGAGCGAGAGCTGCTGTCGCGCCAGTAGATTCCGCACGGCAGGAACTGGACCAATGCCCATTATCTCAGGCGCGACGCCCGTGATCTCGTAATCAACGATGCGCGCCTCCGGTTCAGCGCCCGATTCCTTTAAGACCTCTTCGCTGATGACTAAGAGGGCCGCCGCGCCGTCCGTAATGCCCGAAGAATTTCCGGCAGTCACTGTCCCACCTTTCGAGAAGACGGGCGCGAGCTTGCCCAGAGCTTCAAGGGTCGTGCCGGCCCTGTAATGCTCGTCGCGCGCAAAAGTCTGCGTCTCTCCCTTGCGCCCCCTGATTTCCAGCGCGAGGACTTCATCATCAAAACGACCCGAAGTAATCGCGGCTTCGGCGCGTTGCTGCGAGCCGAGCGCGAAACGGTCCTGCTCCTCGCGCGAGATTTCATATTGACGGGCAAGGTTCTCCGCCGTCTCTCCCATCAAGAGACCGGAGAGCGGGTCCAGAAAGCCGTCGCGCTGCATCCCGTCAACCAGCTCGACGTTGCCCATCCGAGCGCCCCAGCGCGCTCCTTCAGCGAAGTAAGGCACGCGCGACATGCTCTCCGTGCCGCCCGCCAGCACAGCGCGCGCGCGGCCCAGCATAATCTCCTGCGCCGCCAGGATAATCGCCTTCAGCCCTGAGCCGCACGCCTGGTTGACCGTATAAGCGGGCACGGTTTCGGGCAGGCCCGCGCGATACGTGATCTGCCGCGCCACGTTTGGTCCACCGCCCGCCTGACGCGCGCAACCCCAGACGGATTCATCTATCTGGTCCAGACTGAGCCGCGCACGCTTGAGGCTCTCAAGCGCCGCCGCATGTCCCAGATCGGCAGCCGTCAGATGCGCCAGCGTCCCGCCGAAACGACCAATCGGCGTGCGCACGGAAGCCGTTAAGTAAACATTCTTCATTGCCACACAATCCCTAAATAAGAAATACTGGCGATGCAGTCCGAGAGTTTAAAGTTAACGAGAAATGTTAACACGATGAAACTAACAAAAGCTAAGGATGCGAGAGCAGCGATCAGAGATGAGCGGTGAAGCGAAACTGTCAAGTAAGAACGCCTGCGCGGATTCAAGACAGGGGCTTGTTAGCTCATCCTTCATCGTTGACATTTTATCTTTCTTCCCGCGTCGCTCATCCAGGCTTTTCAAACCTCACAAATGTACCAATACCTCATCGACATAGAAAAAACAGAAGAGGCCGCGCGGCGCATCAAAGAGCTGCTCGAAGCGCATCGAGAATGGTTCTACTCGGAGTCAGGGAGCGCAGATGCTCCTCTCCTCCTGCGCAGCGACGAGTGCGACGTGCGCGTGCTGCACGGAAGATTAATCTTCTTCTGTTGGGGCAACTGCGGGCAGAGCAACTGGCGCATCTTCGGCTGGAAGCGGACGGGAGACAACCTGCTGCTTGAAGCGGGTCGGCGGACAGGCTCTGTCCGCGCCGTGCTCAAATTGATCCCGCGCGCTTCGGCCAGCGCCATCGCCGCGACAGTCAGCGCCGCACGCCGCGCACGCTGCGAGCGCCTCGCCGCTCTCGCAAGCGAGATGCTCCCGTCGGCCAGAGTCTTGCGGGTCGGGCTAAGCGCGGGTCCGCGCAGTGGACAGCCCGGGCGCTACGCTCGCATACAACTCAGCGCCCCCCGCGCCCTCATCGCCGTCACATCCATCGTCGCTGACGAAGTGCGCGGCGATGTGGATGCCTTTCTCTCCTCTGCGCTTATCTGGCTCGCGCGTCTTAATGAAAGAGCGCGCACAAGAGACGAACAAAAGCTCTGGCTCGTCGTTCAAGCAGAACTGGCGTGGGAGGTCAAGCGTCGCGTCGCGCTCCTGCGCGATGGATTGCGGCGCGCCATCAGTCTTTACGAGCTGGACCAGGACTGGGAGGAGCTGAAACCCTTGCCGCAGCTTGAGCTTGAAGAGTTGTGGAATGAAAAACTGCCGCCCTTTCCACCCGTTCGGCCTGTGACTGAAAGCGAGTGGGCCAGCCGCATCATCGCGCTCGCGCCCGCAGAGATTGACCTGGTGCGTGCGCGGCGCGGCGAGACGCTGCGCTTTCAAGGACTGCCTTTCGCGCGCGTGCGCCGCTTGATGAACAGCGAGCAGGTCTGGTTTGGGATTGAGGGCGGGCGCAGGCGCTTGCTCGAAGAGGACGTGCTTGATGACTGGACCAGTTTGATTGAAGAGCTAAAGGCGCATCGCCGCGCAGACGCTTCGGACCACCGCCATGCTTTCTACAGGGCCGCGCCCGAAAGCTGGCTCGAATCCCTGCTTCGCCGTGACATCACGCGGCTCGACCCGGGCCTGCGCCTCGCGCCGCTCCATGCACAATTTCGTACCTCTCATGCTGGGAGCACGGGCACGCGCTCGCTGGACCTGCTCGCGCTCAGGCGCGATGGGCGGTTGGTCGTCATTGAGCTGAAAGTTTCCGAAGACCGCGAGCACGCCTTGCAGGGCGCGGACTACTGGCGGCGCGTCGAAGCACACAGGCGCGCGGGCCACATCTCGCGCGCGCAACTCTTCGGCGATCTCTTGATAGAAGATGCCCCGCCGCTCGTCTACCTCGTCGCGCCGCTGCTTCGCTTTCACAGAGCCTTCAACATGCTCGCACGCGCCGTCAGGCCGGAGATTGAGATGTACCGCTTTGACCTCAACGAAAACTGGCGCTCCGGTGTCCGCGTCGTCCGGCGCGCGCGTCTCAATCAAAGTCAGGGTTGAGCATCGAGTCAGGGCCTGGTTTGATAAGAGGAGAGAGGTTGTATTTGAAGACCGAAGGCTTGCGGGTTTTCGCCTATGATGGCGGCGGCGAAGAAGCGCGGGACATAATAGACATTCTCCGTGTTAAAGCTCGGGTCGAGCTTTTCGCGTTGAGCCGTCAGGGCGCAGATGCTGCATTGCCTATCCTGTTCGCTTGTGAGCTGGGAAAGGTCGCGCTCGACCACGCTTTCGCCGCGATTGTAGGCCAAGAGGGCGAGCGTCTCCTTCATCCTGTCCGCTTTGAACCGCTTGAGATTCTGCGCGATGTAACGCGCCGCCGCGTCTGCGGATTTCTCCGCGTCCAAAAGCTCCTGCGTCGTCAGGCCAAAGCGCAGCCCTGTCTGCGGCAGAAACTGGAACATCCCCAAAGCACCCATCCCGCTCGGCGTCTCAAGGTTGACGTATTCGGATTCGATCAAGGGAAGATAAAGGCCGATGAGCGGCGAGACGTTGCGCGACTGGAATGCTCGCATCAGCATCGGCGCAAGCTCTCGCCCGCGCTCGAAGACCGGGCGCGCATCTCTTTTTGATGATGCGTCGCCCTCCTTATTGCTGAGGCGCTGCGCGTAACTCTCAACCGCCTTTTGAATGTAGCCCTCGAAGGCGGGTGTGAATTCGTAATCCGTGCCAGACATCCGGCGAGCAATCAGCCGCGCCTGCCCGCCGACAAAAGAGGCGCGCTCCGTCTGCGTCATCTCTTGATAGAGCCTGGTTGCGGGCGAGCTTTGCGCGCGCGCGGCTGGTCCACTCGCGGTCAAAGAAATTATTCCGGCAAGCAGTAAAAGAAGGGTTCTCTTGAGTTTCATGTGTCTTCGACCTCTCATCTTGATTTGAAAATGTGAGAGAGCGTTTGGAACGACTCCCAATTAGTAAGCGAGAAATGTAGGCGAAAGTGTTCACCGCCGAGAAGAAAATCTCGCGCCCGCGGGAAAGTTTTTAAAGCCTCTTCGGATTGCCACAAAGCTTGCGCGAAAGGTGGTAGACTCTGCTCCGGCCTGTGCTTTAAAGTGCGACGGGGAACTCCAGGGAAGATGACCACGCTTTCACAGCAGAACTTGACGGAGCTACTGCTTGAGTGGCAGCAGGGAGACAAAGGCGCGCTCGATAAGCTGACGCCCCTGGTCTACGACGAGCTGCGCCGCATCGCGCATCGCTACGTGCAGCGCGAGCGTAGCGGCCACACCCTGCAAACCACAGCGCTCGTCAACGAGGCTTATCTGCGTCTCGCCGGACAGCAGAAAATAGAGTGGCATAATCGCGCGCACTTCTTCGCTGTCACGGCGCAGGTGATGCGCCGCATTTTGATTGATTATGCGCGGCGGCGTCATTACGCCAAGCGCGGCGGCGATGCCAAGCAGGTCACGCTTGATGAAGCGCAAGCGATGTCTCCAGAGCGCGCCGCCGAACTCCTCGCACTCGACGAAGCCCTGAGTGAGCTGGCAAGGCTGGACCAGCGCAAGAGCCGCGTCGTAGAGCTGCGCTACTTCGGCGGTCTGAGCCTGGAAGAGACGGCGGAGGCTCTCGAAGTCTCGTTGATGACCGTCCGGCGCGATTGGCGCGCCGCCAAAGCCTGGCTCTATCAGACGATTAAGAAATAGTTTTCAGTCTTGAGTTTTCAGTTTTCAGTTAAAAGCAGATGCCCTTGGCTGAGAGCTTGAGGACCACAATCTAACGTCTGAAACTGAAAACTGAAAACTGCTTTGATAATGACTTCCGAACGCTGGCAAGAGGTGGAGGCTTTGTTGCAGGCGGCGCTGGACCGCCCGCCAGAGGAGCGTGCGGGCTTTCTGGACCAGGCTTGCGTGGGCGACGAGGAGCTGAAAAGCGAGGCGAGCGCGTTGGTTGAGGCTTACGATGAGGCGGGCGATTTTATTGAAGAGCCTGCCATCATGCAGGATGCGCGGGTGCTGGTCGGCGGCGGGCTAGATGTCAACGCGGGGCGCGTCGTCGGCTCTTATAGAATTGTCGAGCGGCTCGGCGCAGGTGGCATGGGCGAAGTTTATCTGGCGCAGGATACGCGTCTCAGCCGCCCTGTGGCGTTGAAGATTCTGCCAGCCTATTTCGTTTCGGATGATATGCGCCTGCGCCGTTTTCAAAGAGAGGCGCGCGCCGCTTCGGCCCTCAACCATCCGAATATTCTGACGATTCACGAAGTCGGGGAGGCCGAAGAGGGACGCTTTATCGCGACCGAATTTATTGATGGCGAGACTATACGCGAGTTGATAGACAATGAGAGCCTCTCGCTTGAAGAGGTGCTGGACATTGCCATTCAGGTCGCCTTCGCTCTTTCGGCGGCGCACGCCGCGGGGATCGTCCACCGCGACATCAAGCC
>DASWMI010000121.1:0-12221 GCA_036399835.1 Pyrinomonadaceae bacterium
CAAGACGGTTGAGCATCAGAGCAGGGCGGCGGAGCATGAGGAGCGAGCGATGGAGCATAGCTCTGCTCTGATGCTCAATCGCTCGCCTCTCATCTGCGATGTCGGGACAGGCTCAGGCTGCATCCCCGTAGCGATACTCCATGAGCGCGAAGGCATGCACGCCGTAGGGCTGGACATCTCTCCGTCTGCCCTGAGCGTGGCTGCCGGAAACGCCCGGCATCACGGCGTCAGCGAGCGCCTGGCTTTGATCGCTTCAGATTGTTTCTCTGCTCTGGACCAGAAACGGGTGCGCTTTTCCATGATCGTTTCCAATCCGCCTTACGTCGCCGCCGACGCGCTCGAAGGTTTACAGCGCGAGGTGCGCGAGCACGAGCCGCGTGTGGCCCTCACGCCGGGCCGCGACGGGCTGAGCATCATTCGCCGCCTGCTGTCGGACGCGCCGCGCTTTCTACAAATGGGCGGACATCTCCTGCTCGAAATAGGCTTTGACCAGCACGCCGCCGTCGAGCAGTTGATTGACAAAAGCATCTGGCAGTCGCTGGAGATACACACAGACTTACAGGGCATCCCGCGTATCGTGGCGCTGAGGAAGAGATAGCAGAGCCTTGACACGTCAACCATCAATCGTCAATAGAAAACCGCGCTTATCTCTTGACGCTCGACGAGTCTTTTGCCTTTTACCTTTTG
Source organism: Pyrinomonadaceae bacterium (assembly GCA_036399835.1). Lineage (GTDB taxonomy): Bacteria > Acidobacteriota > Blastocatellia > Pyrinomonadales > Pyrinomonadaceae > DASYML01. The sequence goes on from DASWMI010000121.1 coordinate 688, forward strand.
CCTGTTTACCTTTAATCTATCTGCCGTGGATAAATTCAGAATCAAAGGTGGCAAGCCACTGCGCGGGCGCGTCAGCGTGAGCGGCGCGAAAAACTCGGCTTTGCCGTGCATGGCCGCAGCCGTCTTGACGCCTGAGACAGTCACGCTGCACAACCTGCCTTACGCGCGAGACATCATCACGCAGCGCCGCCTGCTCGAAGACATAGGCGTCACAGTGCTCACGCCGGAGCTGCGGACGCACAAGATTACGGCCTCGAACGTAGAAGTCTTTGAAGCTCCCTACGAGCTGGTCAAGACTATGCGCGCATCCGTGCTGGCGCTCGGCCCGCTGCTCGCGCGTTTCGGCAAAGCGCGCGTCTCCCTGCCGGGAGGCTGCGCCATCGGCACACGTCCGATTGATCTACACCTCGCGGGCTTCGAGCATCTCGGCGCGGAGGTCAACCTGGAATCGGGCGATGTCGTGGCGCGTGCGCCGAAAGGGGGTCGGCTGCGCGGCGGAGAGATTCGCTTTGAGAAGGTCACGGTCACCGGCACGGAGAACCTGATGATGGCCGCGACGCTGGCCGAAGGGCGGACCATTATCCATAACGCCGCACGCGAGCCGGAGATAGTAGACCTCGCGGAGCTTTTGAACAAGATGGGCGCGCGTGTGCGCGGGGCAGGCACGCCGACCATCAGCATAGAGGGCGTAGAGGCTCTGGGCGGCGCGGAGCACACGATTATTCCAGACCGCATAGAGACCGGCACATTCATGATCGCCGCCGCAATTACCAATGGCGAACTTGAGATTAAAGACTGTCGCCCGGAACATTCCGCCATCCTGATTGCCACCTTGCGCGAAGTCGGGGTCGAGATTGAAGAGATTAACCAGAGCACACTTCGCGTCGGCTGCTGCGAGCAGGGATTGCGTGGCCGCGATATTGTGACAGAGCCGCACCCGCGCTTTCCCACAGATATGCAGGCGCAGTACATGGCCTTGATGACGCAGGCCGAAGGGCGCTCGCGTATCGAAGAGACTATCTTTGAGAACCGCTTTATGCACGCTTCAGAGATGCAGCGGATGGGCGCTCGCATACAGATCGAAGGCCACACGGCCATCGTCGAAGGACCAAACGGGTTGACGGGCGCGCGCGTGCAGGCTTCGGACCTGCGCGCTTCCGCCTCGCTGGTCCTGGCGGGCCTCGCCGCGCGCGGCGAAACCATCATTGACCGCGTTTACCACATTGACCGCGGCTACGAGAAGATAGAAGCCAAGCTACGCAGCGTCGGCGCTGACATCGAGCGCATCAAGGACTCCGTGACAGGCCCGCTTCATAAAGCCTCCGCGGATGAAGCCGGATAAAATGGCGGAGCAAAGGGACAGCCCAGCGCGCGAGACAGTTGAATTGATTAGTCTTGAGAAAAGAGCTATTGTCTTATTGCATACTTGCTCGAACGTTTTTGATTTTAACTCTTCGCTTGTCGCCCGGTACTTACCAGAATTTTAAATATGTCTGAAGAGAGCTGCCTTTTTTGCAGGATAATGGCCGGAGAAATTCCCGCAGAGATTATCCACCAGGATGAACAATCCTTCGCCTTGCGCGACATCAACCCGCAAGCGCCGACACACATCCTTGTGATCCCGCGCGAGCACATGGAATCCCTCGACGAAGCCGCGCAAAGAGACGAAGCCCTGCTCGGCCACCTGCTGCGCGTCGCCGCGCGCATCGCCAACGAGCAGGGGCTTTCAGAGAGCGGCTATCGCACAGTCATCAACACGGGCGCAGGCGCGGGCCAATCCGTCTTTCACCTGCACCTGCACGTGCTCGGGGGTCGCCCGATGAGCTGGCCTCCGGGATAGAGAGATTTTTGATTTTCGATCTCAAATCAGTTGGCGACAAACCACGAAATCTAAAATCTAAAATCGCGACTTCTTTATCCTTAGGGCAAGCCTTCAATCGGCTGGCCGTGTGTGAATTCGACGAGATGCCCGTCCGGGTCGCGTAGCATGGTCCAGTAGCCGACGCTGCCTCCAGAATCTCTCGGCGGGTAGACGAGTATGCCTGCCGCCCTCCCTCTTTCAGCAATCCTGTCAACCTGCTCGCGGGTCGCACACTGGAATCCCAGGTGGTCCATTTTAAAGCTGACCTCTCCCTGACCGAGCACGAGTAGGAAGAGAGGCTCTTTGCCCGCCGGAGTCTGAGGGCCAAGCCAGACCGTCCCGCCGCCTTCCAGCCTGCGGTCTTTGAGAACAGAGAGATCGCAAAAAGAGTTGTAGAACTCAATCGAGCGTTCGAGATTGCTCACCGTCAGAGTAATATGCGTCCAGCGAATCGCCACGGCCTTGCCTCCATAACATCAGCCGCAGAGGCACAGAGAGAGACAGAGAATAAGCAGGAAAGATGTGTTGAGGAGTCTTATCAGCTCCTGATTTATCTTCTCCGTGTCTCTGTGCCTGCGGTGGCTGATTTCTTTATCTCCCGCGCGCAGGCTGAGCGTGCGCGGCTCAGTAAGTCTCTTTGATGGTCAAACGTCCCAGGTAAATGACGACCACTTCGGGCAGGTCTTTCAGCTTCATGTTCGGGCCGACAAACTCGTAGAGGGCGACTTTATTTATCACTTCGTTTTGAGTGCGTCCATCGCCGCGAAAGTGCTCGAAGATGCTGAGCTTCTGTTCCAGCATCTGTCGGTATTTCCAGTCGGCGCCGCCCGTCGCTTCAAGCCCCCTGTAGCCGACGGTCTTGACCCTCTGTTTTCCTTCAACCGGAAAGCCCATGACAAAGGCTGCCTCCGCTTCGGAACCGAAGACGGGCCGCTCATCATTCTTCGTCGGATGTTTCATCGCTTCTTCCGCGAGCTTTTGAAAAAGCGCGAAGATGTTTTCCCAGGTCGGAGTGTAAACCTGTCTGGTCCAGTTCAAAGGGAGTTGCCCGTCTTTGACCACGGAGCGGGCTATCTCTTTCGGATAGTGATAGACAATCGCGACCATCTCCTGGTCCGGTTGCCAGTGAAGAATGTCCTCCGCCTCGTAGCCTATGTCCTCGTAGATTTCCAGCAAAGGGCGACCGAAGAGGCTCTCCGGGGTGGTCACGAAAACGAAGGGCCTCGTGCCCAGGATAGCGCCCTCCTGAAGCTTGCCCTTCTCAAGAATGATTTTCTGTCGCGGCGCGATGCGAACAAAAAAGAGCGTCTCTCCGCTGAGCTGTTCATAAGGGATTTTCGCGCTCGCCGGATTCTGAATCTGACGCGTCAGCTCCTGTAGCTTGACGGACGGGGATTTGGAATACAGAAGCTCGCGCTCCTGCGCCGGAGCACTTCCCAGGCAGAGCAGCAGAGCCAATAGAGAAAGCAGCAAGGATGCGCGTCTTCTTGTCATGGTTTAAGACCTCCGGCGATTTTTCCGATTGTCAGCCATCAACGGATTGAGGCACGGCTGGATTCAAGAGACGGATTCAGCCGCGCTGGACCAGAATCCTTTGGGCGGGAAGGTTATCACACTCGGCCAATTTTCACTCGGTCGCGAAGGTCCAGATCGCGGCTTCCAGCTCGTCGAGCGTGAGATGCACGGCACGGGGCGCAAGCCGCAACGCGTACTTACGCAGATCGCTGCATTCGTAGAGCACCGTGAGCAGCATCAGGCGCGCGCGCAAATTCAAATCAAGCTCCGCCTGCGCGTAGCCGTAGGCGAGGAGCAAGGCCCTTTGCAGCTCGCGCCTGCCCTGGACCATAAGGACGCCGGGCGCGACGAACTCGTACTCGTAAAAACCGCAAAATGAATCCCCGAAGTCGAAGAGACCTGTGAGCTGCCAGCGTCCATTTATCTCCCTGAGCAAAATATTGCCCGGATGCACATCGCCATGAAGCAAGACAGGCTCGAACTGCTCCGGCAACAATCCGAGACGCGCGGAGATATACGCGGGCAGGCTTTCCAGCCACTCTGTGTTCGCGCCGCACGCCCTTTGTCGCTCGACGGATTCGCGCGCCTGCCGTTCTATAAAGCTGGTCCAATCACGATTGAGCGCGGCCAGCGAGAGCGGAGCTGTGTGCGCGTGCAGTTCCTTCAACCCTCTGCCGAGACGCGAGACAATCTCTAGCTGCTCGCGCTCATTGATTACAGGCCAGACCTCGCGCATGGGCCGGCCCTCCAGATGCGTCATCAAGAGATACGGCCAGCCTTCAAGCTCGCCCGTCTCGACGAGGCGCGGCGTTTCTATAGAGAGCTTGCCGTGAGCAAACTCCAGCGCCGCGACCTCGCGCAGGTACTGAGAGCGAAATGGTCCAAAGATTTTGAGGACCAGCCTCTCGTCAACAAAGAAGATGATATTCTCGCCGAGCGGAGAGCGCCTGAGCCGCTCGTAAGCTATCCGATGCCGCGCGCAGATGGCTGCGGCTGCCTGCTGCCAGACCTCGTCATTAAAATGACGCTCGTAATCGGCTGCGCCGTGGATGACCGGAAGCTTGAAACGCATCGTCGCCGAAACCCTTCGAGAGAAAGAGACTGGACCAGAAGAATCTTATCTCTTTTATCAACAGTTGTAATTTCCGCCCGCGAGCTGTTTATCAAAACACATCACGCGCGGGAAGCGTTACCGGCCTCGCTCAAACGAGCGCCGGAGGAGTAAAATAAGCGCTGCCGGTGAAGCTCTAAAGCGACCTAAAAAATTCTCTGAACTTTTTTCTTGAGATTCTCTGCTGAAAGCGATGAGGAAAGCCCAGACCAAACGCTTTTACGTCTTCGGGGTCTTTCGTCTAGACGTGACCGAGCGCGTGCTATCGAGCCAAAAGGGGATTGTCCCGCTGACGCCGAAGGCTTTCGAGACATTGCTCGTCCTGGTCCAGAATAGCGGCCACGTGCTCAGCAAAGACGAGTTGATGGAGAAGGTCTGGCCCGATAGCTTTGTCGAAGAGAATAATCTGGCGCAGAACATTTCCGCGCTGAGAAAAGCTCTGGGCGAGGAAGCCGGCGGGCAAAAATTTATCGAGACAGTGCCGAAGCGCGGCTACCGCTTCGTCGCGGAGGTAAGAGAAAGCCTGGAGGCGGAGACCCCAGCGACCTTACCGCCGGAGCTGCCAAGAACGCCTGCCATCATAGAGCTGCCGCCGAGCGCGGTCAGCCACAGGCACGAGCGTGGGTTTGATCTGACGCTTGAGCGGCCACCTGAGACGAGATACGCCAGAAGCGGCGATGTCAACATCGCTTATCAAGTCATAGGCGATGCGCCGCTCGACCTGGTCTTTGTCATGGGCTGGGTCTCTCATCTAGAATATTTCTGGCGCGAGCCAAGCTTTGCGCGCTTTCTGCTGCGACTGGCTTCCTTCTCCCGACTCATCCTCTTCGACAAACGCGGCACGGGTCTCTCGGACCGCGTGCCCATCAATAAGCTGCCGACGCTTGAGCAGCGTATGGACGACGTGCGCGCCGTGATGGATGCTGTGGGGAGCGAACGCGCGGCGCTCTGCGGTGTTTCCGAAGGCGGCCCTATGTGCAGCCTCTTTGCCGCGACCTATCCTGAAAAAACCATTGCGCTCGTCATGATCGGAACTTATGCCAAGCGGCTGCGCGATGCGGAATACCCCTGGGCGCCGACAACCGCAGAGCGTCAACACTTTTTCGAGGAGATACGCGCGCACTGGGGTGGACCAGTCGGGATTGAAGAACGCGCGCCGACGATGGCCGATGATCCGGAGTTTCGCGAGTGGTGGGCGACATACTTACGCATGGGCGCGAGTCCGGGCGCGGCGCTCGCGCTGACAGAGATGAATGCGGAGATAGACGTGCGCCAGGTGCTGCCGTCCGTACACGTCCCGACGCTCGTCATACACAGGGCGGAAGATCAATGCCTGAAGGTGGAGGAAGGGCGCTACGTGGCGGAGAGGATTCCGGGTGCGAAATATGTCGAGCTGCCGGGCCAGGACCATCTTCCCTTCGTTGGCGACCAAGACCGGATTCTGGACGAGGTCGAAGAATTTCTGACAGGCGTGCGTCACCAGCTTGAGCCTGACAGGGTGCTCGCCACGGTTCTCTTTACGCGGATCATCGCCTCGCAGGAACAGGCCATGCGGCTTGGCCTGAGCCGCTGGCAGGAACTCGTCAATCGCCTGCGCGCGCACGTTGGTAAAAAGATAGAGTGGTTTAGAGGGCGCGAGGTGGACATGGTCGGAAATCGCCCGCTCGCCATCTTCGATGGTCCGGCGCGCGCCGTGCGTTGCGCTTACTCGATTGTCGAATATTCCTCGCGTCTGGGCGTAGAGATGCGCGCAGGGTTGCACACGGGCGAGTGTGACATGGTGGATGGCAAGGTGGGCGGCATCGCTGCGGAAATCGGCGTCGAGGTAGCAGAAAGGGCCGCCGCCGGAGAGGTCCTGGTTTCCAACACCGTCAAAGATTTGGTCGCAGGCTCAGGCATCAGATTCGAGGACAGGGGAACGCACACGCTCGCGGGTCTGCTTGGCGAATGGCGTCTCTTCGGGGTACGCCAGCCCGGCAAGGTCTAGATTTCTGGTCCGGAATCAGTTAAAGGTCTGAGGCGATTGGGCTGCCTTCAGCCTTCCGCGCACGCTTAAAGTCAAAAATTTCCAGCGAATTTCCAGCCGCAGCAGAACTCTCAGCCAGATTTTTCGCTCGATCATCAACTTTGCGCAAAAGCCTCTGCCCGTGCCGTCTGTGAGGGGTGGACCAAAAGCTAAGAACCTGAAGGGTCGCGTCGCTGAACCGCTCTTGTTCAGCAATTACCGGATTCCCCGGCGTTATCTTAAAGCCTTGAGAGGTCGGATGAGCACTTTCAGAAGTCTTTCAGAAGAAATTCAGAACGCTCTAACGATTTCTTTCCTCGCGTGGATTATTGTGTGGCCGATGAGCGGTGGACCAGTTTGGCAACTGGACTTTGGGGCGAACTTAATGTATAAGTCCCCCCTTTGAAAACCCGTCCCGCTGCACCCTCTTGACAATATCTAAGGAGTTACTCAATGAAGATCAAAGCATTTGCCTCTTTTCTCGCGCTCTTTCTCTTAACCCTCGCCGCCGCACAACAGGCCAACGCCCAGGCAGCCGGCGGCACTTACCAGTTTTCATTGGAAGACGGCTATACCAAGTACCTCGATTTCAATGCTCAAACGCAGCCGGACGGCACGGCCACCGGATCGATGATGTTAAGCGATGAAGCCCCGCTCTATTACCAGGACGTGGACGGCGCGGGCGACCCTGTAGGCAAGTATCCGGGCTTCTACATCAAGGCGGATTTTGACCAGCTGGTCGTCAAGAATAACCAGGCTGTGATGAGCGGGACCGTGAGGGATGCCAGCATACGCGAGCTGATCGGGCTGCGCGTGTTGCTGACGGTCGAAGATAATGGAGATAACACGAGGATACCGGACAAGTTGACGTGGGGCGTGTACAAGCCCATCGTGAGAGACTGGGTTCCGTCGGATGCGGAGTGGAAAGAAGACCCGGGAGTCGGCCTCAGGTGGTGGGCGACGGATGCAGAAGTGAGGGACGACCGCGGATACGCCATGCCTCGCAGTGAAGCGATAGATACGAATAGTTTCCCCGTCTCGTCCTACGCCTTTGTAGATGTCGCAAAGGGTGCTGGCGACATTGTCGTTCGCTCCTAGTGCTTCAGCCTAGAGAGAGCTTTATTTCTATCTCATCTGCGGATTCGTCTGAGACTTCCGCAAACTCTACCCAGGGGGTTTACGCGCTCAGTGGCTTTGTGATGCGCACACGCGTTGATGTTCGGGCGCATCCTTTCTTGAGAATCGGATTTTGAGGAAGCCGCACGAACACGGCGTCTCTCTGCTGATGAAAAATTATCTCGTCACATCAGCAGGACTTTGCCGGCAGTTTGATAATCGGGCTGTTAACAGAGAAGGCCCCGGCAAAATTCAGGAATGGCCTCGTTGTCTTTCATGGGTACTAATGAATGTGTGACGCCATGCAAAGCGTCGCCCCACAATCAACAACCAGATCTGTAAGGAGAACTTCTATGAAAACCCTGTCTACCATCCTAAAGACTCTCACATGTGCGGTCTTTATCATGGCCCTATCCTCTCTGGCGCAAGCTCAAGCGACGCGAACCTGGGTCTCCGGCGTCGGAGATGATGTCAATCCGTGCAGCCGCACAGCCCCCTGTAAGACCTTCGCGGGAGCCATCTCGAAAACGGCCAAGGACGGCGAAATCAGCGTCCTCGACCCGGGCGGCTACGGCACCGTCACGATTACCAAATCCATCACCATCAACGGCACGCACGGAGCGGGCTACGGCTCGATCCTGGCCGCTCTGACCACTGGGGTCATCGTCAACATCACGGACGTTAATGATGTGCGGAAAACTGTACGGCTTGTCTCTTTAGACATCAACGGCGCGAGCACGGGCATTGATGGCGTTAGAATAAACGCTGCCTCCAAAGTCTACATTGATGACACGCGCATTCACGGCTTTACCAATCGCGGCATCAACGATATACGCACCAACGCGAACGGGCAGCTCTACGTGACAGACACGACCGTCAGAGATACGGTGCAAACCGGCATCGTGGCCTTACCGACCTCCCCTGGCAGTATCATCGCCATGATTGACAACACTCGTGTAGAGGGCAGCAGCTCCAACTCCGGCATAGCCTTCGACGGTAATGTGAAGGGTACTGTCAGAAACTCTTTCGTCGTCGGGAACTTCAGCACCGGCCTCTTCGCGTCGGGGACGGGCGCAGAGATGATGGTTGAGAACGTCGTCACGTCGCACAACGGCACCGGGATTCAAGCAAACTCCCCGGCCATAGTCCGGCTTGCGCACTCGACCGTGACCAACAACACCACCAGCATACCCGTCGCCAGTCAGCCGCAGGTGCGGACTGTCACCGGAACTAACACGATCACGGGCAACGGCACAAACAATCTGCCGAGCGGCCCCGCGATTACTCCGAACTAAAATCGCTCTCGGACAGCGCTCAGCGCCTCCTCTGACTAATGCTTGTTCAAATCCCGTCCGTCACCTTTCGAGGAGGCGGACGGGAATTTTTATGAAGGTCAAACTCCGCGCCAGGATAAGCTCATGAGCTACAACGGACGACTATCCGGGAGACTACAGATCAAGAGGACTGCGCACGCCCTTGCCTCCACGATTGAGCACGTGCGTGTAGATCATAGTCGTCTTTACGTCCCTGTGTCCGAGCAGCTCTTGAACCGTTCTAATATCGTAGCCGCCCTCCAGCAGGTGGGTGGCAAAGCTGTGGCGAAAAGTGTGACAGCTACCGGGTTTCTCAATCCTGGCCGCACGCACCGCCGCGCGCACGGCTCTTTGCAGCGTCTGCTCATCAACATGATGTCTGCGAACAATCCCCGTTCGCGGGTCCTTTGAAAGCTTGTGTGCCGCAAAGACATACTGCCAGCCCCACTCCCTGTCCGCATAGGGATACTTCCGTTTGAGCGCATAGGGCAGATAAGCACTCCCGTACCCGGCCCGCACATCCTGCTCATGCAGCCTCTTGACTCTGGCAAGCTGACGTTCCAGCGGCTCACACAGCGAGAGCGGCAACATAGTCACGCGATCACGCCCGCCCTTACCCTCTCTCACAACTATCTGCCGCTGCGCAAAGTCAACATCCTTGACACGCAGCCTGACGCACTCCATCAATCTCAGACCCGACCCGTAGAGTAGACTCGCCATCAGCCAGGGCGTATCCTTGAGACAAGCCAGGACCGCTTGCACCTCTTCCCTGGTAAAGACAACGGGCAATCGCGCAGGCTTCCTGGCCCGCTCTATGTTGTCAATCCAGTCGAGCGAGACCTTCAACACCTCGCGGTACAGAAAGAGGATTGCCGAGAGCGCCTGATTCTGAGTCGAAGCAGCCACCTTCCGCTCAGTCGCCAGATAAGAGAGCCAAGCGCCTATGTCCCGCTCATTCAACTCAGCAGGGTGACGTTTCTGATGGAACAAAATATAATCTCTGATCCACGAGACGTAAGCTTCTTCGGTACGGATGCTATAGTGGCGAGTGCGGATCTGCTGCCGCACCTGAGACAAGAGTTTAGGCATGGTGAGACTGCCTTTCTATTAAGCTAATGACGCCTAATCTATCAGCGCAACCGACATCTAATCAAGCGCCAAACGCATCCCCGGCTCAAGCCACCGGAAGCGGCAGCCCCAGCCTAGCATTTAGACATCAAAACTGACGTCACATAATACGTCCTCTGGGACACCTACTTAGCGTTATGTCTCCGCTTCGCATTAATTCGCAGTTGTCTCCCGCCGCGCCTCTATTGTGTATGTGAGATGTTGAATGGATAATGCTAAAGGTTGGTCGAAAAGTTATGTTAGTTGAACCGAGCCATAATGAGAGCACATGGCATTCGACATCAGCAATTACGTTGCTGATTGAAATGAGTCATTCGTTCGGCGCGGCGGCAGGATGCGCTCCAACATAACAACTCATTCGACCGAAGCGCGAGTTAGCGGGTCTTTTATCGAGAACTTGTCTGTCGCGGCGTCGAATGCGCGCTCGGTCAATTCGGGCGTTATGCCGCTTCTCTTTGTTTAGGTAATGCCAAATGTCTAAAGGGATTTATTGCATAAGAAATTCGATAACTGGTGAGCGATACGTTGGCTCATCTGTAAATATTGAAGCACGTTGGCTGGTGCATAAGGCTCAATTGAATCGAAGGTGTCACCACTCTTTCAAGTTGCAAGCGGCATGGAACAGGTATGGTCAGAGAACATTTTTCTTTGAAATCATTGAGGAAATCATTGATAAAGAGAATAAGACATTAGCGCAACGTGAGCAGCATTGGCTTGACCATTATGATTCATACAGAAATGGTTACAATTCCAATCCTATTGCCTCAAGGCCATTTACTCTCACAGATGAAGAAAGAGACTTACGTGCTGAGTTAATCCGATATGGTCTTTATGAGCCGAAGTATGTTCAGCAGATTAAATCTCAGAATCCGCTAAAATATGATCTTGAGAAACAAAAGTTGTGGGAAGCTAAATATGAAAGTGTCAGAAAGCAGCGAAGTCGCCGCATCTTATACGGATGGCTCTTCTTCATAGTAGCAATCATTTCTTGGATGCTGCTTGCGGTCAAGTTTTCTCCAATGATTATCATGCTTTTACCGATTCTTATTTGGCCGCTTATTATAGTCAGCATGGTGATCGGTAGCTCTAAAAGCGAAGAGTTGGAAGAATTGAAGAAGGCTGAGCCGAGAAGTATTGCTCAACAAGAACAGGACAAGATTATCAAAGTTGAGAAAGAAAAACGTCGGCGGATTTATATTCCTCGCCGAAGATGGTATTAATCCATGCTCCTTGTGTTCTCGTAGCGGCGGCATAACAACTCATTCAACCGGACGCGCAATTAGCATGTCTCTCATCGAGAACTTGGGCGGTTTCGGCGGCCTGTGCGCGCCGGTTAATTCGGGCGTTAGGCCGCTTTGCTGAATGGAAGCGAAGGACATTGCCGGTCTTGCTTCTTGTGCGTCTTGTGCGTATCTTGTCGCTGAACGCCCTTAATAACCTAAGGGGCGTTTATCGAGTGAGTTGAACCGCGCTCGATTCTGGGTA
>DASWMI010000122.1:0-96176 GCA_036399835.1 Pyrinomonadaceae bacterium
TCTATACTCTGTTGCCGGCGACAAGAATAAGCACGAAGCGCTTGAGCTTGTCTCTAAAGAAGGTTTGAAGCGAAAGGACGCGCCGCTCAAACTCTCGACCGGAGATGCCAACACGGATGCAGCGCTCAGCTCAAAAAATTATAGACTGAGCGGAGTCGAAGGCGAGAGCGGCGACGCCGTGCTCAATCTCTCAGCCGGAGAAATCAGGGCTATCGAGTTCGCTCTTCATGATGATGCGACCGGGCTTGATGTCACAAAGCGAATCACATTCGATGCTGACTCTTATAATGCCAAGCTCGAAGTCAAACTCATGCGCGGCGGCCAGCCCGTGCCGCAAGCCTCGCTTCTGATTGGACCAGACATAGGCGATCAGGGTGTCAATCATTACACCTTCTACAACGTCGCGCCCGAAGGCGTTGCTGTTACGGACAGCACCGTCCACAGGCTCTACGCCGCCTCTGTGCACAATCCGGATGAAGGGTGGTTATTTTTTAGTTCGATACGCGCAGAAGGTGCGGATCGCAAAATCGTCAAAGGTAATGTTGACTGGGCCGGAGTCAGCGACACATATTTTGCCATGGTTGCTGCGCCGCCCAAGCCTTTGCAGGGACTCGAATATCGAACCACATCTTATGAGCATGAAAGCAATGGTAAAAAAGAGAATCGCTATCTGATTACTGCTTATGTTCCGATTCCGACAGACGGCTCGCCGACGCAGCTTTTCGTTGGTCCAAAAGATCACGACCTCTTGGATAAAGCCAGCCAACACATCACACAAACTTTCGGCGGGAGTCGCCAGGTTGATCTCGAAGGTTTGATTAATTACGGCTTTTTAAGTGGCATGAGACGCCGTCTGGCCGTGCCCATCCTCTGGTCCATTAACAAGCTTCAAGCACTGACAGGCAGCTATGGCGTAGCGATCATCCTCTTCACAATCTTTATCTATTCGCTCTTCTTTCCGCTCAAGTGGCGCTCTTCAAAAGCCATGAAGAAAGCGCAGAAACTCGCGCCTCGGATGAAAGAGTTGCAGGAAAAAATCAAGGGGATGAAGCAGAATGATCCGCGCCTTAAAGAATTGCAGATGGAGCAGTTGCGTTTGATGAAAGAGGGCAATCCGCTTGGCGGCTGCCTGCCTCTCTTGATTCAGATGCCTTTTCTCTTTGCGCTCTACACGGCCATCACGATCTCGCTCGATTTCAGGCAAGCCTCTTTTCTCTGGATGCCGGACCTTTCGGCGGGCGACCCATTTCACCTGCTTGAGATTATGATGGCAGGCTCGATGATTGTGTTACAGTTGATTACTCCCGCGCCTTCAGCCGATCCCTTGCAGCGCAAGATGATGGCTATCGGCATGCCGCTCTTTATGCTCTACATTTTGTGGGGCGCGCCGGCGGGCTTACTTGTTTACTGGTTGGTCGGAAACATAGTCGGGTTTAGTCAGCAGTTTCTCATCAATCATCTGACCAAGTCGGAAGATGATGAAGAGCCGCAACCGCCGGCAGGGAAAAAACAGAAACGCCCGCCGAAAAATTTAGGTCCAGCCAGTGTCTCTCAGGCTTAGGGTTTTGACGCGCAGCGACTGCTGAAACGAAGATGAACGAGGAATGCGACAAGTCTCAAAATTTTCTTAACGCTCTTTTCCAGAGCGCAGGACTTAGCTTGCGCGCTGGAGTGCGAGAGGAAGAAACCACCTGCGTCTTGAATATAGAAGGACCTGATACTTCATTCTTGCTGGCCGAAGGCGGCGAGCTGCTTGACGCTCTACAGCATTTAGTCAATCAGGCTTTCGGTCGAGGGCTGCCGAGAGGCGAGCGCATCGTTTGTGATGTGGAGAATTTTCGCGCGACGCGTGAAGCGGAACTGCGCGCGATGGCACGTCATGCTGCTCAGCGTGTGCGTAAGACCGGAACTGTTTTTACCTTTGGTCCAATGGATGCGAACGAGCGGCGCGTGATTCATCTTTTTCTCGCTGCGGAAGATGATCTTCACACGGAATCGGTCGGCGAAGGTGACGCGCGCAGACTCAAGGTGAGCCTGAAAACTTCCCCCACACAATAAAACTTTTCCAGGCAAGAATGCGCTTCTCTTCTTCGTGCATTCTCTTTTCCGGCAGTGCCCACAACAGCGGACACCATCGTTGCTTTATCAACTCCGCCCGGTCGTAGCGGCATCGGCGTGATTCGTTTAAGCGGAACGCGCGCTCTTGAAATCACACGCGCTCTGGTCCAGGATAATCAGTTCACGCCGGAGCCAAAACACGTCACGCTCAAAAGTCTTTGCGATCCTCAAACCGGAGAAGTTTTGGATCGCGCACTCATCACCTATTTCAAATCTCCACATTCATTCACGGGTGAAGATGTGGTCGAGCTAAGTTGTCATGGCTCGCCAGTTCTGCTGCGCCAGTTGGTTGATGCGATACTGGTCCAGAATGCAAGGCCTGCTGGTCCAGGCGAGTTTACCTTGCGTGCCTTGAGTCATGGCCGTTTAAATTTGAGCCAAGCCGAAGCCGTGCGCGATATTATTGACGCGCGGACAAATGCTGCCGCGAGGCAGGCTGCACGCCAGCTCAAGGGTGAGCTTTCGTCGCGTCTACAGCCAATGAAGGATTCGCTATTGGACATCATCGTCCCGCTGGAATCCTCGCTTGAGTTTGTAGAAGATGACCTCCCGGAATTTTCCATCCGGGAATTATCATTGCAACTCTCGACTCTAGCCGAGCAGATCGGCGCTTTGGCAGCTACTTTTCGCTCGGGCCGACTTTTAAAGGATGGTTTAAAAGTCGCCCTCGCGGGCCGCCCTAATGTTGGTAAGTCCAGTGTTTTCAATAGTTTACTGTCCAACGACAGAGCTATCGTGACGGATCTTCCGGGGACCACGCGCGACAGTTTAAGTGAAACAGTAAGTATTAACGGCATCCCTGTGCTGCTCACTGATACGGCCGGAGTCCGCTCTTCTCAGGATGTGGTTGAGAGTTTGGGAGTCGAGCGTACCCTGCGTGCGGTGGCAGAGGCTGATTTGGTCGTAGTTATTCTGGATGGCTCTGAACCTTTAACTCGTGAAGATGAAGATGTGCTGGCGCAAGTTAGCCCACATCTGCATCTCATAGCGATTAACAAGAATGACCTTAAATCATTTTCCCTAAATGGATTAGAGCATCTAACCGATAACTCCTGGCGGGTGGTTGCGGTCTCGGCTAAAACCTGTGCGGGTTTGGATGACTTGAGGAATGCTATACTGGAGCCTTTCGAGGCGACTGAGATTCACGAAACCGGGCTGCTCATTACAGATGCGCGCCATTTTGATCTATTGCGTCGCGCGCAGGATTCGCTCCTCTCATCTTGCGAGCTTCTTAAACAGAGGGCGAGTGAGGAACTGGTGCTGATAGGGCTTTATAATGCTCTCAGCTTCCTGGGTCAGATTACTGGCGAGACAACCCCGGAAGATGTTTTATCGCAGATATTTGCGACCTTCTGCATAGGAAAATAGCGATGAGTTTTGATGAAGCGTTTGACGTCATTGTGATTGGTGCGGGCCATGCCGGATGCGAAGCGGCCTCGGCTGCCGCTCGTCTGGGCGCTCAAACAGCACTCGTCACGCTCAATCTGGACCTGATTGGGCAGATGTCTTGCAATCCGGCTATCGGCGGTATCGCGAAAGGCCACTTGGTGCGCGAAATGGACGCTCTGGGAGGCATTATGGGCCGCGTCATTGACCGCACGGGGATACAGTTTCGTCTTCTTAATCGCTCACGTGGCCCAGCCGTCCAATCTCCAAGAGCGCAGGCAGACCGCTCTCTTTATCGTCAGGAGATGCGTAGAGTTCTTGAAGCCACACCCGGCTTGCACCTGCGGCAAGGCATGGTTGTGGACTTAATTATTAAAGATGGAATAGTTTACGGCGTAGAATTGCAGGATACCAGACGCCTTCGCGCACGCTCTGTGGTTGTTGCTACGGGAACTTTTCTTAATGGTTTGATCCATACGGGGAAGCGATCCTTTACGGCGGGTCGTGCCGGAGAGCCTGCCTCTATTGAATTGGCAGAAGCACTCAAGCGTCTGGGGCTCCCTGTCGGCAGGTTGAAAACGGGAACTCCGCCTCGCCTGGATGGGCGGACTATTGATTGGGATGCTTTTGAGCCGCAATCTGCCGACGCGCGGCCTGTTCCTTTCTCTTTTGCGACCGATAAGATAGAGCAGCCTCAAATCACCTGTTATATAGGCTATACCTCGGATGAAGTGCATCGGGCCATCCGCTCAAGATTGCACGAATCGCCCCTTTATTCCGGCAAAATCAAGGGTATAGGGCCACGCTATTGCCCCTCGATTGAAGATAAAGTAGTAAAATTTGCAGATAAGAATCGTCACCAGCTCTTTTTGGAGCCAGAGGGTCACGATACTCATGAAGTTTATCTAAACGGTTTCTCCACTTCCCTTCCTGCAGAGCTTCAGCAAGAGCTGATACACATGATCCCAGGTCTTGAACGGGCGACTATGATTCGCCCGGGTTATGCTATTGAATACGATTATGTAGACCCTCGTGAGCTTACTCCTTATCTGCAAACCATTCGTTTTAAAGGTCTTTTTCACTCCGGTCAGATAAATGGGACGACCGGTTATGAAGAGGCCGGATGTCAAGGCTTGCTGGCGGGCATCAATGCTGCGCTCTACGCTCAGGGCCGCGTGGGTTTTCGCCTCAGACGCGAAGAGTCTTACATCGGCGTCCTAATTAGTGACCTGATTACGCAAGGGGTTGATGAGCCTTATCGTATCTTTACCTCGCGGGCTGAAAACAGGCTCGCCCTTCGCCATGACAACGCAGATGAGCGGCTATCTCCATACGGGCGTGAGCTTGGACTGGTCGGTAATCAAGACTGGGAAAGATTTAACCTGCGCCGTGACCGTATTTCGCAGCTTCGTAACGTTCTGGATGGGACACGTCTCAAGCGTTCGGATTCCGCCTATGCTTCCCTGAGCCGGACTCTGGGCGCGGATTTAGGCGATTCTATAACCCTTTCTCATCTAGCTCAGCGCCCGAATGTGACACCCGAGATGATTAAGCAACTACTTCCTTTAGAGCTTGGTCGTGAGGCCCAATCTTCAGATTTAGAGTCTGCGCTGGCTGATTCTCTTTATAGCGGTTATATAGAATCCCAGCAGTCAACGCATCAACGCCTTTACCAGCACGATGGATTACGGATTCCCGATGGCTTTGACTATCCATCCATCAGCGGTCTCTCACATGAAATGATCGAACGCCTGGAACGAACTCGACCACAGACTTTTGGTCAAGCCCGCCGAATTCCTGGTCTGACTCCCGCTGCCCTCTCAAACCTGCTTGTCCATTTAAACCTGCGAAAAAGCGCTGTCTGATTGGTTTTGGGATGTTTCACGTGTCCCGAATTCGCGGAATGGGACACGTGAAACGTTCTTAACTCCCGAAAAAGGTGGCGCACAAAGGTTACTTATGCTATTTTCGCGCCAGTCTGCGGATGAAATTTCTGAGGTCTCGAGAAATGGCTAAAATAATTGCTGTCGCAAATCAGAAAGGTGGAGTCGGGAAAACCACTACATCCGTCAATCTGGCATCAGCTCTGGCAGTTGCGGAAATGCGCGTACTGCTTGTGGATGCAGACCCGCAGGCTAACGCCACTTCGGGAGTCGGTGTTCAGCGAGGCAGTTTCCGCAGAAGTCTCTATCATGCTCTGGTTCTGGACGAGCCTCTCTCTAATATAATTCAATCAACAGAACTGCCCACTTTAAAAATCCTCCCGGCAGATAAGAACCTCACGGGGGCCGAAGTTGAGCTAGTCGAGATGGAAAAGCGCGAATACAGGCTCAAGGAAATCCTCCAACACGTCGGGCAGGATTATGACTTTATTATTGTGGACTGCCCGCCCTCTCTCGGGCTTTTGACCTTAAATGCTTTAACTGCCGCAGATTCACTTCTCGTTCCGATTCAGTGTGAATATTATGCTCTAGAGGGTGTAACAGAGTTATTCGATACTCTGGCACGTATCCGGCGTGTCCTTAATCCAGGTTTAACCATAGAAGGGTTGCTGCTAACTATGTACGATGAGCGTACAAATCTTTCTTCGGCAGTGGCATCTGATCTACGAGATTTCTATGGTCGGCAGGTCTTTGAGACTGTGATACCGCGAAATGTGAGATTAGCGGAAGCCCCCAGCTATGGTAAGCCCATTATTTTGTATGACATACGCTCGCGCGGGGCGGAAAGTTACCTTCAATTAGCAAAGGAGGTCATAACCCATGACAAGAAGAGCACTAGGCCGGGGCTTGAGCGCACTGCTGTCGGATATGCCGCAGACGGCCAGTGAGGAATTGCTGGAGGTGGATATAGACCTCATCGAACCCAGTCCAGCACAGCCCCGCACACACTTCGATGAGGAGCGTCTGGAAGAACTCGCCCAGTCTATTCGCTCAAATGGTATCGTCCAACCTTTGCTTTTAAGGCGACAAGGCGAACGATATCAATTAGTTGCAGGTGAAAGGCGCTGGCGTGCAGCACAACGCGCCGGTCTCCAGCGTATTCCAGCCGTCGTGCGGGATATTCCCGATAATAAATTGCTTGAGTTAGCTTTGATTGAAAATATACAACGACAGGAACTTAATGCCATTGAAGAGGCGCACGCTTATAAAAGGCTCATAGAAACACTCGGCTTAACTCAGGAGACGGTTGCGCAACGTGTTGGTCGAGATCGGTCTTTTGTTACTAACTATCTGCGTTTATTGCGTTTACCAGAAGATGTGCAACGTCTGGTGGAAGAGGGAAAGCTCTCTACAGGCCATGCGCGCGCCTTGCTCGGCGTAGATGATTCGGATATACAAAGGCGCGTGGCACTCAATATCATTGAGCAATCCTTATCGGTGCGAGAAACGGAACGCGCTATCAAACGGATTATTGCAGGCGCAAACCCGACTACGGCAACCGTGCCGGCAGCTAAACGCGACGATGCAAATGTTAGAGCCGCCGAGACCAAGCTGCGTCGTCGCTTCGGTACACAGGTGCGCGTCCTGCCAAGCCAGACCGGGACGGGCGGCAAGATCGAGATTGAATATTACAACGATGGGGACCTGAATCGTCTTTACCAGTTGCTGATTGGAATACAAGAGCCTGCCTCTCAAGATTAATATTACATCGGCTCTGAGGATATAAAAAATTCTTCCTGATAAGTATCTCCAAATAGAATACTTCCCTGTTAATTCAAATATATAATCGTCTTTCTAGGTTCTTTACTAAAACTTAGTATTGAAGAGTATCTACTGAATAAGATTTTTTATCGCAAATGAGGCCTGAGGACGAGAGGCAAAGGGTTATAAAATGAAAATTTCTCAAGATTTAATTGGGCTAGGAAGGTCCTTGGTTGTATTTGTAAAATAACCGTTGAGGGTTTAGATGATTCGGTAGTGTGTTAAGTAAAATGAAAAGAAGATTGACTGAAATGGTGGCCTGTGCTGGTTGAGTGGCGAAACTCGCGCCGCGCGATCTTGCTCAAGTTTTGAGTGAGCTTCCTCCACAGCCAGTTAACGATAACGTCCTCGTCGGATATGACTTATCCGATGATGCGGGCGTATTTCGCTTGCATGATAATTTGGCGCTGGTGCAGACCCTGGATTTTTTTACACCAGTTGCAGATGACCCGGAAATATACGGTCGCGTGGCGGCAAACAATTCTCTCAATGATATTTACGCGATGGGAGGAAAGCCGCTAACGGCTCTCGCTGTAGTATGTTATCCACAGAAAGAGGATTTGAAAGTGTTGGGCCAGATTCTGCGGGGCGGGCAATTAGCTCTGAACGAGGCGGGCGTTATCATTCTGGGTGGACATTCCATCGATGATCCTGAGATTAAAATTGGATATGCCGTTACGGGCCTTATTCATCCTTCACAAATAATAACAAATGCTAAGGCTCAACCAGGGGATGCTCTCATTTTAACAAAGCCAATCGGGACGGGAGCTATCAGTACAGGGATTAAACATGGAGTGGCACGCCCAGAAGCCATCGTGGCAGCGATGGAAATAATGACTAAGTCTTCGGCTGAAGCCTCCGAGGCGATGCGTCAAGCAGGGGCACACGCCTGTACGGATGTGACGGGCTTCGGATTACTCGGACATGCATACGAGATGGCGAAGGCAAGTCGTGTTTGTTTGGAAATACAAGCTGGGCAAGTGCCCTTGTTACCAGATGTTCTGGATTTAATCGGACAGGGAATGTTGACGCGAGGAGATAAAAATAACAGGGCATATGTTGGAGAAACCATAGAGATTAGCCCTGAAGTCTCGCGTGAAATGCAGAGTGCGCTTTTCGATCCGCAAACGGCTGGCGGCCTCCTGATTAGCATCGAGCAATCCAAGGCGGAAGAGTTGGTCGCAAAAATTGGCGGCGCTGTAATTATTGGCCGTGTGCAGCCGCTTTCGGAAAAGTTGATTAAAGTGATTTGAGTTATTTGATAGCGAAAAGAGTCTTATCGAAAACTCGGCTAGCCGTCGGCTCTTTATCTTTTTGTTGCTTTACACAGATTGGTTTTATCTAACTGCAAAGAGTATTTTATAAGCTTTATCTGGCGACTGAAATATCTAGGTATATAGCTAGATGGACGCAGGCTCTTCGCCTTGACGGGTTGTGAAATTGCGTGCTAGACTCGCAAGCTTTTGATACGCTTACATTTTCTTAATAGGTAACCTGTCGCCAGACAACCTGCTCGTTATAATTATACGACTGCCATGATCCTGTTAGGCTTAGCCGAAAATTCGATTCAATTAGTGCCGGACGGCACTATTTTTATCCACATTGCGATTATTCTCGTGATGATCTATGTCTTGAATGCGACGCTCTTTAAGCCTATTAACCGCATTCTGGAAGAGCGTGAGCGGCGCACGCGTGGGCAAATGAGCGAGGCTCGCAAGACCATGCTGAGCGTCGAAGAGATGTTGAGAAATTATGAGCGCTCTCTGCGTGAGGCCAGAGCCGAAGGCTATCGGTTGATGGAGCAGGAGCGCGCTCTGGCTATGCGCGAGCGACAGGAGCAATTAAGTCTTGTTCGTGAAGATTTAAATCGTTCGATTGCGGAGCAGAAAGAAGCTATTCGCGCTCAGTCCGAGGCCGCACGCGCTACGCTCAAGACGGATGCCAGCCGGATTGCCAGAGAGATTGGCGAGCACATTCTTCATCGTCCGATTAGCGAGACGGCGGCAAACATTTCAGAATCGCGTATGTAAATCGCCTTTAGAATTTTATGTTTATTGGTCTAGTGACATTTTTATTTGCTCTTCTGTCTGGGACGGGTGAAGCGGCCTGGTGGAATTACCCTGGCCTGGAGCTATGGAAATTCATCAATCTCTTTTTGTTTATAGCTCTGCTGGTCTTGTTCCTGCGTCGTCCTCTTGGAGATGCTTTGCGCACGCGGCGCGAGGGAATTCGTGCTGAGTTGGTGCGTGCACAGGAAGAGCGCAATGCTGCGCTCGCTAAATTGGAAGAGGTCCAGACAAGACTCTCAAGGCTTGATGAAGAGTTAGCCAATGTGCGTGAGCAGTCGCAGAGGGAAGCGGCGGAAGAGCACGAGCGCATACGCAGGTCTGCTGAAGAAGATGGACGTAAGCTGCGCGAGCAGGCTCAAAGAGAGATTGAGAGCGCGGGCAAGGTGGCGCGGCAAGAACTTCGCAGTTATGCTGCCGAGCAGAGCGTGCGGCTGGCTGAAGAGATGATTCGCCGGGACATCCGTCCTGAAGATGATACGCGCCTGGTGAATCTTAATGTTGAAGGATTAGGGGGAGTCAGGCATTGAGCGTGCAAGCGGTGGCCCGCCGTTATGCGACGGCGTTGGCGGATGTCGTCATCAGTCAGGGTGAAGAGCGCGAGGTACAGGATGAGTTGAAGGCCTGGGAACAGCTCATGCAATCCAACACGCAGCTTCTGGAAGTCTTCAGGAATCCTACTATCCCTTACGAACAGAAGCGCAAAGTCCTTAATACCTTGATTGCGCGCACGCGTGTACGGCAGACGACGGCCAATTTCTTGCAGGTTCTTTTGCAGAATCAACGTCTGGCTGAGTTGGGCGAAGTCAACAGGCGTTTTGCGCAGATTCTGGAAGAGCGTGCCGGAGTGGTCTCGGCGGAAGTGACGACAGCGCGGCCCGTGTCTGCGTCTTTGCAGGAGGCTCTGCGCTCGAAGCTCGCTGATTTAACAGGCAAGCAGGTCCGCTTGAACTTTACGACAGATGAAGAGTTGATCGGCGGAATGGTGACGCGTATAGGCTCGACCATTTACGATGGCTCTGTGCGCAGCCAGTTACAACAGGTCAAAGAGAGAATGGTTGGCAAGACGTAAACGCGTCAACGCTTGTGTCGTCAATGGATAAACAATCGTTTCTCTTGACGCGTTGACGATTGATGAAAAGGGACTTCTATGGAACCGATTAGAGCTAACGAGATTAACGAGATTATTCGGCGGCAGATTGAAAACT
The DNA here is from genome assembly GCA_036399835.1 of Pyrinomonadaceae bacterium. Taxonomy (GTDB): domain Bacteria; phylum Acidobacteriota; class Blastocatellia; order Pyrinomonadales; family Pyrinomonadaceae; genus DASYML01. The sequence continues at coordinate 10,483 of DASWMI010000122.1, forward strand.
TCGAGACTGGTGTGACCGTGACGGAAGTCGGCACGGTCATCAAGGTCGGAGACGGCATCGCGGAGATTCACGGCCTTGAGAAAGTCATGGCCGGTGAGCTGCTCGAGTTTCCGCACGAGGTGCGAGGTCTCGCCCTGAATCTCGAAGAGGATAAAGTCGGTGCTGTGCTCTTCGGAGAGTTTCAGGCGATTAAGGAGGGCGATCTGGTTAAGCGCACTGGGCGCATCATGCAAGTGCCCGTCGGCGACGCGCTGATAGGCCGTGTGGTGGATGCGCTCGGCAATCCGATTGATGATCGCGGACCGATTATCACGGACGCCTTCAACCCGATTGAAGCCATCGCGCCCGGCATCGTTGACCGCCAGCCCGTCAAAGAGCCTTTGCAGACCGGACTCAAAGCGATTGACTCGATGGTGCCCATCGGCAGAGGCCAGCGCGAGCTTATCATCGGAGACCGCCAGACAGGCAAGACGGCTGTCGCGCTCGACACGATCATCAATCAAAAGGGCAAGGATGTCATCTGCGTTTACGTCGCCATCGGGCAGAAGGCTTCGACTGTCGCGCAGGTCGTCAAGACCCTTCAAGACTTCGGCGCGATGGACTACACCATCGTCGTCAAGGCGACAGCGTCCGACCCTGCGGCGATGCAGTTTCTGGCCCCTTACTCGGGCGTCGCGATGGGCGAATATTTCCGCGATACTGGCCGACACGCGCTGACCATCTATGACGATCTCTCGAAGCAGGCGGCGGCCTATCGCGAAATCTCTCTGCTGCTGCGTCGTCCACCTGGCCGCGAAGCTTATCCGGGCGATGTCTTCTATCTGCACTCGCGTCTGCTTGAGCGAGCGGCGAAGCTGTCGGATGCTAGAGGCGGCGGGAGCCTGACCAGCTTGCCTGTCATAGAGACTCAGGCGGGCGACATCTCGGCTTATATCCCGACCAACGTCATTTCGATTACGGACGGGCAGATCTTCCTCGAATCGGACCTCTTCAATTCCGGCATACGTCCGGCCATCAACGTCGGCAACTCTGTCTCGCGCGTCGGCGGCGCGGCGCAGATTAAGGCCATGAAGCAGGTCGCCGGAACCTTGCGCATTGACCTCGCACAGTTTCGAGAGCTGGCGGCCTTTGCACAGTTCGGCTCGGACCTGGACAAGGCGACGCAGGCACAGCTTGCGCGCGGTCAGCGGCTGGTCGAGATTCTGAAACAGCCGCAGTATCAACCGATGGAAGTTGAAAAGCAGGTGCTCATCATCTGGGCCGCGACCAACGGTTATATTGACGATGTGCCGGTCGAGAGCGTGCGCAGCTTTGAAGCGGAGCTACTGCGCTTTATCGAAAACTCTCATCCGGGCGTGCTCACGAGCATACGCGAAAAGAAATCGCTCACGGATGAGATTAAGAACGACCTGGCCCAGGTGCTCAAAGATTTCAAAGACCGCTGGGCCGAAATTGAAGGTGGACCAGCCACGCGAGGAGCAGCCGCCATCGTTGCCGGAGCATAAACAGCGGGTGACGGGTAAAGAGTCGCGGGCGACAAGCTGAAGCTTGTTCTTTTACGTGAGCCTCTCATCCGTCGTTCATCTCATTTGAGTTATGGCAAATCTTCTGGACATACGTCGCCGCATCAAATCCGTCAAGAACACGCAGCAGATTACGCGCGCGATGAAGATGATGTCTGCGGCGCGTTTGCGACGTGCGCAGGACCATGTTGTTGCGGCTCGTCCTTTCGCGCAAAAGATGTTGGAGGTCTTAGGCGAGCTGGCCTCACGGACGACCGAAGATTTTCGGCATCCTTTGTTGAATGCGCGCGGCGACGAGCGTTATCTGCTCGTGCTCATCACGGCTGATCGCGGGCTGTGCGGGGCTTTCAACACCAACTTGATTAAAGCTGCGCAGGCTTTTATCAAGGAGCACGCGGGCCAGGAGTTTGAGATGATACCCGTCGGGCGCAAGGGCAGAGACTTCTTCCGCCGCCGAGAGATGACTTTCCTCGCGGAGTATATCGGTCTGACGGGCAAGGGCCGCGTCGAATACTGGGAGGCGCAGGAGATTGCGCACAAAATCATCCAGCGCTTTACGGAAGACGAAGGGCTGGACAAGGTCTTCATCATCTATAACGAGTTCAAATCCGTGATGCAACAGCGCGTCGTCGTCGAACAACTCCTGCCCGTCTCGCGCACTCAGGCGGAGGGCGGCGAAGAAGCGGCCGCAGTTGACGCCAACAGGACAGATTACATTTACGAGCAGCCGCCGGAGCAGCTTTTCAGTCGCCTCCTGCCGCGCATGGTCGAGACACAAATCTTTCGCGCGCTGCTTGAATCGGTCGCCTCCGAGCAGGGTTCGCGGATGACGGCGATGGATTCGGCATCAAAGAACGCGGGCGAGTTGATTAGCTCTCTGACGCTCAACATGAATCGCATACGCCAGGCCGCCATCACCAATGAAATTATAGAGGTCGTTTCGGGCGCTGCCGCCGCGCAATGACAAAACAGTTTTCAGTTTTCAGTTTTCAGCTTTGGTCAGGACGCGGAAGGGAAGCGGCGCAGGTTGCTTCCTTTTTTCGTTTCAGTAGTTGTCGGCAATCAGCTAAAACTGAAAACTCAAAACTGATGAATGGTGAACCATTTGTGCCTGTGCGTGGGAAGGGCGAACGCTTTCGGCGTTATGCGCCGCTGGTCTTTTGGATGGGGCTGATCTTTTTTGCTTCAACGGGGGAGCTGTCCGCCTCGAATACTTCCATGATCGTGCGGCCCCTGCTGCTCTGGCTCTTTCCAGACATCGGCGAAGCGCGTCTGGCGCTGGTCCACTTGCTGGTGCGCAAGGCCGCGCACTTTACAGAGTACGCCGTGCTGGCCTTGTTGGCCGCGCGCGCCTTCATGGGTTCTTCCCAAGAGCTGCTCAGACGCAGGTGGTTTTTCGTCTCGCTCCTGCTGGTTATTGTCTACGCGCTCTCGGACGAGTTTCATCAAAGCTTTGTCCCGTCGCGCACGGCCTCTGTTTACGATAGCCTGATTGACATGATTGGAGGCTTGACGGCGCTCGGGCTGTTCGCCCTCTGGTCCAGACGGAAAAAGCAGTTTTGAGTTTTCAGAAAAAGCCAACTTGTCTGTGCTGAAAACTGAAAACTGAAAACTCAAAACTGCTCACTCCTCTTCCATCGTTGGGAGGTTTGTGTAATAGTTTTATTATCAAAGCGGCGCGCTGGAAGGAGATTGAAAGTAAATGGGAATCCTAGACCGTCTAAACCCGCTCTCTCAATTTATCGAGGTCATTGAATGGCTCGATGATACCGGCAATACTATGCTCTACAGGTTTCCTGTGCGGGACCAGGAGATTAAGAACGGCGCGCAGCTCATCGTGCGCGAATCGCAGGCCGCGGTCTTTGTTCACGAGGGACAGATTGCGGATGTCTTTTCGCCCGGACGCTACACGGTTGACGGCGGCAACACGCCCATTCTGACCAAGCTCGGCGCATGGAAGTACGGATTTAACTCGCCCTTTAAGGCCGAAGTCTATTTCGTCAATACGAAGCAGTTCACGGATTTAAAGTGGGGCACGTCGAATCCGATCATGATGAGAGACGCGGACTTCGGCATGGTGCGTCTGCGGGCCTACGGCATCTACACGATTCGCATCGCAGACCCGCGAGCCTTTATCAAGGAAGTTGCGGGCACAAACGCGCGCTTCGAGACGGAAAACATCGAAGGCCAGCTCAAGCGCACGCTCGTCAGCGGCTTTACGGACGCGCTCGGCGAATCGAAAATCGCCGCGCTCGATCTGGCTTCCAACTACGACGAGCTGAGCAGCTTTTCGCGGACTAAGCTTAACGAAGAGTTTAAGACCCTGGGCCTTGAGCTGACTAAATTCATCGTTGAAAACATCTCGCTCCCGCCTGAGGTCGAAGCGGCGATGGACAAGCGCACTTCGATGGGCGTGATTGGCGATGTGGGCCGCTACGCGCAAATACAGGCGGCGGACGCCATGCGCGATGCGGCGCAGAATCCTTCGGGCGGCGCGGGCACGGGCGCAGGTCTCGGCGCGGGCTTTGCGATAGGCAACATGATGGCCGGGCAGATGGCGAACGCCATGAATCCGCAACAGCAGCAGCAACAGCATACGCAGGGCGGAAGCTCTACGGGTTCGGCCACCGTCAAGTGTCCGAAGTGCGGCGCGGCCAACACGGGCGCGGCCAAATTCTGTAACGAGTGCGGCGGGAAACTGGAAGTTGCGCCGCAGATGGTCCCGTGCGTCAAGTGCGGCGCAGAGCTTCAGGCGGGCGCCAAGTTCTGCAACCAGTGCGGAGCCAAGCAGGAGTCTCGCAAGTGCCCTAACTGCCAGGCTGATGTTGCGCCCGGCGCGAAGTTCTGTAATGAGTGCGGAACGAAAATCGAAGCCGATGGTCCAACCGCTTAATTCAAATTAACAATCCGAACTTGAGGGCAGGGCTTGTCTCTGCCCTCATTTATGTTTACCATCCAGGCGAAATTCGCTATCGCCTCGCATGCTTTCTTTAGCTCGACCCAACCTTTCAAATTTAAGGAGACCCTCACGATGGCTAAAAGCAAAATAGCAATCGTCAAACTGTCTGCGCTGGCTATCCTGATGTTGCTGGCGACGGCCTGGACCACAGAGGCCAAGGTGACACGCTATCTGACAGGCAACGCGGCTGACGTTAACCCGCCTCTCTCTGGTCCGGCCCACGATTTCGGCGGCGGCGGGACGGATGTGGACCAGGCCATTCAGTGGATCATTGACCAGGTCAGAGGATGCACCGGTTGTGCGACCAAAGTTGATGTCGTCATCCTGCGCTCTTCAGGCTCGAACGGTTATAACGATTATATCTATGCGATGAACGGCGTGGACTCTGTCGAAACGCTCGTCATCACCAGCCCGCGAGATTCAAATACAACTGCCGTCGAGACAACTGTCAAAAACGCCGAAGTTGTTTTCTTCGCGGGCGGCGACCAGTGTGATTACGTCAAAAACTTTAAGGGCACGCTGGTCGAGACGGCGGTCGAATCGGTTTACGCGAGGGGCGGCGGCATCGGCGGGACGAGCGCAGGCTTTGCCGTCCAGAGCGATTTCACTTATGACGGCTGCGCGGGCAGCGCGCTCTCGACCGAGGCGCTGGCAAATCCTTACGCTCGCAGCATCACCTTCACCTACGATTTTTTCAAGTGGACCAATATGCAGCAGACCATCGCCGACACACACTTTGTCACGCGCGACCGTATGGGCCGGACGATGGCTTTCGTCGCGCGGCAGATTAAGGATGGAAAGTCTGCGAGCGCAATGAGCATTGCGGCCAATGAAGCGACCTCGCTGGTCGTTGATAAGAACGGGCTGGCGACGGTGATGGGCAACGGGCCGGTCTATTTCGTGCTCGGCGACCACATGCCGGAAGTGTGCGCGGCGGGAACTCCGCTGACCTTCTCAAACTTCAAAATCTGGAGAGTCCAGACGGGCGGCACTTTCGATCTCAAGAACAGACCGACGACTGGCTACTATCTGGTCAGCGTCAACAACGGGCAGCTCAGCTCCAATCCTTATTAACCGTAGCACTCGAAATCGCTTTGACGCCCTTGCGTGTGAGATATTCATCAGACGCAAGGGCGCTCAGCTTTTAGTAGTGGACCAGTTTTAAAATCAGCGTCGGCGCTTGCGCGTCTCTTTAAATTCAAATCGAGCTATGAACAGGCTTCCGAGCGGTGTGATATTCGGCGCGGCTCGGTGTTAATATTAGTCGCTCCCCACTTGAACCGCGCTCGCGTGAGAGGACGAATTCCGTCATGCTGAAAAATCTGAAACAGCCGCGCCGCGTCTGTATCACAGGGATGGGCTGTGTGACGCCGATAGGCATCGGGCGCGAAGCGTTCTGGCGCGCTTTGCAGCGCGGCGAGAGCGGCGTGCGGCGCATAGAGAGCTTTGATGTCTCGGATTCCCCCGTCCAAATCGCCGCCGAAGTGCGCGGCTTTGACTGGGAAGCGCAGCTCAATCCCAAAGACCGCAAGCATGTGCCGAGGACAGTCCCGCTCGCGCTCGCTGCTGCCCGCGAGGCCCTCGAAGATGCAAAGATTTATACGGACGACCTGACGTTGGACCAGCGCCGCGAGATGGGCGTCATGCTCGGCACGGGCGGCGGCGGTCTGGCCTTTACAGAGCAGCAATACGCCTACTGGTATCTTGGACCAGTCCACAAGGCGAGCGTCTACACGATTCCTTCTTCAACGCACGGAGGGCTTTCGAGCGAGCTTTCAATGGCCTTCGGTCTGCGCGGGCTGTCGCACATCATCTCGACGGGCTGCACCAGCTCGACCGATGCGATTGCCTACGCCGCCGAACACATCGCGCTCGGTCGCCAGCAGGTGATGATCGCCGGAGGAGTTGACGCGCCCATCGCGCCCGGCATCCTCGCCGGATTCAACCTGATGACCGTGCTCACCAACGAATGGAACGCTGAGCCTGAGCGCGCCTCGCGCCCTTTTTCCAGGAATCGCTCAGGCATAGTGCTCGGCGAGGGCGCATGGATGTATGTGCTCGAAGAGCGCGAACGCGCGCTCGAGCGGGGCGCTAAAATCTACGCGGAGGTGACAGGCTACGGGGCTACCTGCGATGCTTATCATCGCGTGCGGCTGGCCGAAAATGGCGATGAACCGGCGCGTGCGATGAAGCTGGCGATGGCGGATGCCGGGCGCTCGGCGTCAGAGATTGATTACGTCAATCTACACGGCACGTCCACACTGCTCAACGACCGGATTGAGACGCACGCGCTCAAGCAGGCGTTCGGCGACTGGTCCAAAAAGATTCCGATGTCTGCCACCAAATCGCAGTTGGGCCACCCGCAGGGAGCGAGCGGCGCGGCTGGAATCGGCGCGGCGCTCTGCGCCATGAGCACAAATATCATTCCTCCGACCATCAACCTGGATGAGCCTGACCCCGATTGCGATCTTGATTACGTCGCCAACCAGCCGCGCGAGGCAAAGGTGCGCGTCGCACTCTGCAACTGCATCGGCTTCGGCTCAAAGAATAGCGCGCTCGTCATCGAAAAGACGTGAACGCGTTGCGGGTTTTATGTTTAATCATTTCGCCCATCGCAGCTATGAGCTTGAACATCTGGATAAGGGAGACTACACACCTGAAGAGTATGAGGGCTGTCTGGTTGAGCTGCGGCGCGTCAATGAATACCTGGGCGATGCGAGCGCGCTGCGCCATTCGCTTTTCCCTGAGATAGAACGCGCGGGTTTGAAAAGCTTTTCGGTGCTCGATGTCGGCGCCGGCTCCGGCGAGCTGCTGCGCGTTATCTGTGCCTGGGCGCGAGAGACAAAACGCGGCGCACGTCTCACAGGGCTTGAGCTTAACGCGCGCTCGGCTCGCTCGATTCTGGAGGAATCAAGAGGGCTGGAAGAGATCAGCTCTTTGCGCGGCGACGTCTTTCGACTGCCCTTTACCGACCAAAGCTTTGATTACGTTATCTGTTCGCTCTTTACACATCATTTCAAGGATGATGAGGTGGTGGCTGCCTTGAGCGAGATGGGCCGCGTCTCGCAAAGAGGCATCTTCGTCATAGACCTGCATCGCCACCCGGTAGCTTTTTATCTTTACAACACTGTGGGCCGACTCTTCCTGCACAATCGCCTGATACGCGAAGACGGCTCGCTCTCTATCCTGCGTAGCTTTCGCCCGCATGAACTGGAAGCCCTCGCCCATCGCGCACATCTACGCGAGATTAGCGTCAAGCGCCGTTTCCCCTTCCGACTGGTCCTGAGCGCGAAGAAGAATATGAGAAGCGATGTCTGATAAGAAAAGACATGAGCGCATGAATCGTCAAGCATCACTCGTCACTTTATTTCATAGATGATGAAGGCAACCGATATATACGATGTGTTGATTGTCGGCGGCGGGCCTGCCGGGGCGAGCGCGGCCATTCATCTGGCGCTTGGTGGCGCGCGTGTGTTGCTCTGCGAGCAGAAAAGGTTTCCGCGCGCGAAGCTCTGCGGTGAATTTATCTCGCCCGAATGCCTGGTCCACTTCGAGCGCCTGGGCGTGCGCGAGCGTCTGCTTTCTGCCGGAGGCGCTGAGCTGTTTGAGACGGTCTTTTATTCACGCAATGGAAAGAGCGTCAATGTGCCGTCAACCTGGTTTGGCGCGGGCAGCCTCTGCGCGCTCGGTCTCAGCCGCGCCGAGATGGACTGGCAGCTTTTGATGCGCGCTCGCGAGCTTGGCGTAGAGGTTCTGGAAGAAGCGCAGGCTGTGCGTCTCTTGATGGAGAAGAGAAGCGTCGTGCGCGGCGCGCTTTTGAAAACCCTGGAGGGCGAGCGAGAGTGCCTGGCTTTGGTCACGATTGATGCGACGGGAAGGGCGCGTGCGCTGGCGAGAAAGATTGAAGCTGAAGAAGAACGCGCTCACAGCGTTAAGAAAAAGCGCGCGCCGCTGGTCGCCTTCAAAGCTCATCTGGAAGATGCGCGGGGTGCTGATGGTCGCTGCGAAATCTATTTTTATCGCGGCGGCTATGGCGGGTTGAGCCGTGTCGAAGGCGGGCTGAGCAATCTCTGCTTTATCGCGGCTGCGCGGGACGTGCGCGCCTGCGCGAGTGATGCGGAAAGGGTCATGCGCGAGATTGTCTCAAGCAATGCTCGCGCGGCGCTGACACTGGCGTGCGCACGCGTGCGCTCTGAGTGGCTGAGCGTGGCGATTGAAGGCTTCGGGCGGCGAGAGTTGTCGCCCGCCGCAGGGCTGCTGGTCGTGGGCGACGCCGCTTCGTTTATAGACCCTTTTACGGGAAGCGGGATGCTGATGGGACTAGAAAGCGGCGGGCTGGCGGCGGAAACAATCACGCGCCATTTACGGCAGCTTCGCGCGGGCGAGCCTTTTCAAAGCACAGCTCTGGATTATCGCGCGCGTTACAGTAGGCACTTTAATGCGCGGCTGCGTCTCTGTTCCTTCATGCGTCGCGCAGCGTTTATTCCGCGACTGGCCGAAGCCTTGATTCTCACGCTCGGCGCGAGCGACCGCGTGCGTCGCAGGCTGGCTCGCGCCACGCGACGCACGCCGCCTCTGCCCCCCGATTGGACCAGCCGCTAGAGCCGCCTTCAATTCTTTACCGCGCCGCCTCACATCTCAAATAGCTTTCTTCCCATGCGCGCCACCAGCAGGACGATTCCGTAAATCAGAATCCCTACGACGACGGCCTCCCAGTAGCGACGCTTGCTGAGATGCTCTTTGAGACGCATGAGGGTCAAGAGGCCGAGCGGGATAAAGATTAGCGCGCCCGAGATGAGACCGGGATTATAGGCGGCGATTTTTATCGTGCCCTTGATGTGAAAGACCCCGTTGATAAAGAGGACCGTGCCGACAGAGACCAGCAGCCAGTAGAGAAATCTGAGACGGCGCGCAAGCAGCAGGCCCGCCAGCATGAGCATGAGGGCGATGCTGTTGAAGATGAGAAACTGGCTGGCCGTCATGTTCGCGCCCCTGATTTTGGTCGCGGACGGCGCGAGCGCAACGCCCGCCAGGTATTCCTCCGTGACGTGTATCAGATAGGCGGCTGGAAAGAGCCAGGACCAGATTGCCGCCGCTTCAGACTTGACGGGAGGCTCCATCGGCAAAGCGCTTTGAGTTGTCTGCTCCATCAGTAAGCTTTCCGGCGAACCCCGTTCTCACCGCGCTCTCTTTCTGCTCAAACGCCGCCCGTAAGATACCCGGCGCGAGATGCGCGAGACAAGCTATTTATCAAAATATGCTGGCAGTGGTCCAGTTTGAATTTAAAGAGGCGGAAAAACCCTTCGCTGATTTTGAAAGCGGGATGCTCTTGATGGGCCTGGACTCTTGCCAGCGCGTATGTTTTTAAGGTACAAAGGCATCGCGTTCGTTAAAGAGATTGCTCCCGACGCTTGATCCGGCGACGCTTCCAGAGTTTAGCAGGCTGACACTCTATTCACGCCAGGCGCGTGCCCGGTTGACAGGCGACTCAATTTGAAACTATTCGGTTCGCATCTGTGAGTGGGCCACAACCGGCTCGTCTCTTCGCTCTTCCTGAAAATTAGACTTAACTTCTGAGACTTACTTTCGGTTAAGGAGAAAGATAATAATGCGTGCGTTCCCTCCGCAATGGCTGAAGGCTACCCTTGGGCTGGCGCTCCTCTTGTGCGCCGCCACGTTGTTTTGTGCGAGCGCGGCGCTGGGCCAATCGCAGTCCAATGCCGCAGACCTCAACGGTTATGTGCGCGACCCCAACAAGGCCATCGTGGTCGGGGCCAGCGTCACGGCGCGCAACCTGGCGACCAATTTTTCGCGCACGGTCAATACCAATGAAGAAGGCTACTACCAGCTTGTACAGTTGCCTCCGGGCGAGTACGAGGTGACGGTCGAAGCTCCGAACTACAAGAAAGCCGTCGTCCCTTCATACAAGCTCACGGTCGGTGCGCGCGCCGACCTGGACCTCACGCTCGAACTCGGCCAGATTACGGAGGTCGTCAACATCTCTACGGAAGACCAGCCGGTGGTTGAAACCAGCCGCACCACGGTCGCCAATACTATCGAGCAGCAGCGCATCGAAAACCTGCCGATTAACCAGCGCGACTACTTGGGTCTTTCGACCACCATCTCGACGGTCAATCGCGGCAACGACCGCCCGATTGGGCCAGCGCCATCTTCGGGCCTCAACATCGGCGGCCAGCGCGGGCGCTCGACCCTGGTCCAGGTTGACGGCGCGGACAACACGGATAATTCCGTCAACGCTTCGCGTTCAACGGTCTCGCAGGAGGCCGTGCAGGAATACCAGGTCGCGACAAACTCTTACGCGCCGGAATTCGGGCGCGCCACGGGCGGCATCATCAACGTCGTCACCAAGAGCGGCGGCAACGAGTTTCGCGGCAACGTCTTTGGCTTCCTGCGCCACAAGACGATACAGGCGCGCAACGCCTTTGCGCCCATCATTGACAACGACCCGGACAAGAAGCCGCCCTTTACGCGCGTGCAATATGGCGCGACGCTCGGTGGTCCAATCGTCCGCGACAAGACCTTCTTCTTCACGGCCTTTGAGCAGCGCCGCCGTCAGGAGTCGGCCTTCTTTACGACGAACGTCACTAATGGGTTGGGCGGGACGTTTACGCTTCCCGTGATCCCTGGCCTTAACCCGACGGCCAAGACCTTTAACAACATCACACCGGCGCAGGCCGCCTTCATCGGCTCTCTACTCCAGGTGGGAACGCCGACCGCCATCTGCCAGGCACGCACCTACGCCTACTTCGCTTCGAGCGGCGGTTCTGTGGCCCTGACCGGAACCAATCCGCTGCCCAGCCCGAATGACGGCAGCCTCTGTCCGGCCTTTAGCCCGATTACGCCCGGCGCTATCGGCTCGCGCTTTCTGCTCGCCGGAACGCCCATCCCTTTGACGACCAACGATGCCGGACAACTCGTAGCCTTTCGCCCGCTGCAAGGGCTGGCGCGCGTCTTCCCCATCTCGGAAGCGACGACCTTCTTCTCGCTGCGCGGCGACCACAGTATCAATGATGAAAACCAGCTCACGCTGCGCTTCGGTTATAACCCTAGCGACCTGACGGGCATCCAGGACGAATCGCAGAACCAGACGCTCGGCCAGAACGACTTTTCGCGCACGGGCATTCAAACCCTGCGCGATCTTTCGTTCGTCACCTCTCTGACCTCATCTCTGACCGAGAGGTTGATTAACGAAGCGCGTTTCAGTTTTAGTCGTCGTCACGCGACCTTCTTCTCGCAGACGCAGGAAGGGCCTGCCTTGCAGATTGCGGGCACGGCCTTTATCGGTCCGAACCCATTCTCGCCCGTTGACCGCACGGAGAAGCGTTTCCAACTGACGGACAATTTAAACTGGGTTCACGGCACGCACACCTTCAAGTTCGGAGGCGACCTCAACTTCGTTGACGTGGCCGCGCGCTTCGAGCTGAACTTTCCGGGCCTCTTCAATTTCGGCACGACAGACCCCGGCATTTTCATCTCGGGCCTGCCCTTAGCCTGCGGAGCGGCGGGCGCGCCCGCGCCACCCAACTGCACGCCGCCGCTCACGCCCGTACAGTCTTACGGGATGGGTATTCCAGGCGTCTTTATCGAAGGCTTCGGCGATCCGAACAGCACGCTCAAGAATCGCCCGATTGCTTTCTTCGCGCAGGACACATGGAAGATAAGGCCCAACATCACCTTTAACTACGGCGTGCGTTACGACGTGGAGTTGACCGACACCATCGCGCCGATAGCCTTCACGGACCCGCTCTCGCACATCGCGCTCTCGGCGCAGGACCTGCAAACGGCGCAGGATGTCGTCGGCGTACAGCAGGGCTTCCCGCGCGATACAAATAACTTTGCGCCGCGCGTCGGCCTCGCCTGGGACATCAACAACGACGGCAAGACTGTCCTCCGCGCAGCCTACGGACTCTTCTACGACCACCCGCTGCTGGCCGTTGCCTTCAACTCAGACATCGCCGACGCGGCGCAGCAACAGCAATTTACAACCGTGCTGCCGGGCAGCCCTACGCCGACCGCGACGCTCAACCTCTTGCAGATTTTTCAGGGGACGGTTGTCCCGGGCGTGACGCCGGGCGTGGCCGCGAGCGCGCAGTATTTATCTGGCCGCCTGCGTTTCAACGACCAGACCTTCCCGGGTTTTGGTCCAATCCTGCCCTTCACGCTGGCCGTCGCCAAGGACTTCCAGTACGCCTACGCTAACCAGGCGAATCTGGCAATCGAGCGACAGGTCGGCAAGAACACTTCCTTTTCGGCCAGCTATATCTTCGTCGGCGCGCATCACCTGCCGCACCCCGAAGATGTCAACGCTTCGCGCACGGATTTACTGGCGGAGAACTTCCGCCGCTTTACCGTCGGCAATCCCGTGCTCTGCGGCACGAACGCCGCGTGCCTCGCCAACGGGCGCTTTCCCACAAGCTTTGGCGAAGCGGCGCTCTTCCCGATTCCGACCGCGAGCAATGCGCTCTTTACCGTGCGCATCCCGGGTCTGGTCGCCGTCAATAACCTGACCAACCAGGTCATCGTCAGCCCGCTCGCGGCCAACTTCTTCCGCCCGAGCGCGCCAAACTATTTCTTCATCGCATCGGTCACGGGCGGCGCAGTCACTCCGGCAATCTTCAATGGCGCGATAGCTGGCAGTTTGCGCACGCCTGGTCCAATCTCGCCCTTCGGCGATGTCAGCGCGCAGCTTTCCGACGGTAACTCCAACTACAACGCCATGAACCTGGAATTGAAGCGCCGCTTCTCGAACAACTTCCAGTTCCTGGCCTCTTACACCTGGTCGCACTCGATTGACGATTCATCCGACCTGCAAACGCTCTTAAAGCCGCAGGACAACCGCAACTTCCGACTTGAACGCGCCGACTCGCTCTTTGACCAGCGTCATCGCTTCGTCTTTAGCGGCGTGCTGGCCGCGCCCGCCGCCTGGCGCAACGATGCGAGCTTCTCGCGCCGCTTCTTCTCGGACTTCACCATCGCGCCGATCCTTGAGCTTTCTTCGGGTCGCCCCTTCAACATCATCACGGGCACGGACACCAACGCCGACCAGCAAAGCTCTAATGATCGTCCGAGCGTGGCCGCCGACGGCACACTCGTCCTGCCGCCCTTCCTTTCGAGCGGAACTCTGGGACGCAACCGCGGCATCACGCACAACTACGCTTCGCTCGACCTGCGCGTCTCGCGCGCGATTCGTTTCGGCGAGCGCCTGCGTCTGGACCTGATTGCAGAGGGCTTCAACCTCTTCAACCGTTTCAACGAAGCGTCGGCCACGCCCTTCTTCACCGATGTTAACAACTTCGGCCAGCGCGGCCCCGGCGGGCGCTACTACAGCCGCCCCACGGCAGCCTACGACCCGCGCCAGTTCCAACTGGGCATCAAGCTCAACTTCTAAAAGCTGAGCATTTATCAATTAGAAGCGACCGGCAATGATTAAAATTGCCGGTCGCTTCTCTTTATACGGCTCAATGGTCTGCGCGTCGCTTCAATCTTAATGATGATGAGCGGCAAAAGTTCGCGGCCTTGATGAGCAAACTTATGTTGGGGCGCAGGCATCGCACGTTCTGCCTGCTTCCAAGAGCCAACGCGCGGCAGGTTTGATTCTCTCCCGGAAATTGAGAAGATAAGAGTCATGACAGGTAAATATTTTCCGCGTCTCGTTGCGCTTTGCGGGACGGTTCTGTTTTTCGTCGCAGCCGTCCAGGCGCAGTCGGGCGCAACGCGCCCGCGCAGGGTCAATCCCTTGCCGCCTCGTTCCGAGGAAGCTGTGTCGGAAGACAAGGGAACTCCCATCGGGTCGAACGCTGGCAGGCCAGCCGCGAGCAGAACGCCCACGACCAACTCGGGCGCGCGCCGCACGGACACTTCGCACGCCTACGCGCTGCTCCAACAGAAGCAGTATGCAGCGGCAGCGGCAGAAGCAAAGCAGCTTGCCGCCGCCAACCCGAACGAGCCTGAAGCCTGGAAGATTGCGGGCTTTGCCGAATATAACCTCAAGCAGTATGCGGAGGCCGCTGCGGACCTTCAACGCGCGCTTGATTTGCAGCGCACCGCAGGACAGGAGGACGCCAACACGCTGGATGCTCTGGTACGCGCTTATGTCCTGACGGAAAAGTTCGAGCAGGCTTTGCCGCTCCTAGTCACCGCGACGACGCGCAAAGGGACGCCGCCGGTTGATGCTTCCATGCTCTATTATCGCGGGATAGCCGAGTATCGCACGGGCAAGAGCGCGGACGCCGAGCGCTCCTTCAACCTGGCCGTCAAGGCCAACCCGAAGGATGCCGCCTCGCTTTACTATCTGGGCCAGATTGCCTATGCGCGCAACGATCTGGACGCGGCCATCGCCGCACTCAACCGCGCGACCGTGACCGATGCACGCCTCGCCACGGCCTGGGCCTTGCTCGCTTCCGCTTACCTGCGACGCGCCGCCGCCGCGACCGTTCCCGCCAAAGCCGATGCCGATTATTTGAGCGCCGTCCGCGCTGGCGAAGCCCTCAACGGGCTACGCACGGATGCCGAATCCGCCACGCTTCTGGGCCAGGCCCTCATCGGCGCGAAGCAATACGCGCGGGCCGCGCAGGTGCTCGAACGCGCCACAACCGCAGACGATGCGAGCGGCGTCATGCTTTACCTGCTCGGCGTTGCGCATTCAAGAGCCAGGAATTTTCCGAAGGCTATCCTTGCGCTCGAACGCGCCGCCACCAAAACACCCGAAGACGCAAATATCTATCGAGAGCTTGGCTATGCTTACGAAATCAGCAAACAGTACGCCAAGGCGCTCGCCGCCTACCAGAAAGGCTTGAGCCTGCTCCCGGACGACGCCGATTTTAAGGAAGCCGCCGAACGCGTCCGCCCCTTCGCGAAATAAAAGTGTTGAGTGATGAAGGATGAGTTATCAGTGACGAATCATGCTTGATGGGAAATGAAGAGGCCTGCCCCTGTCATTCATCATTCATCACCTTAACGCATCCTTCGTCACTTAATTCACTTGTCACCCATCTCCGGCTAAGGTAGCATCGCCCTTATGAACAAGATGCTGTTTCAAAGCTTTCACGTGCGGCGCGTGATGGCAGCTTTCGCCTTTGTCGTCGCGAGTCTAATAATCTTCACGCAGGCGGTCACGGCTGCGACCTGGAACAACATAGAGCCTCTCAAATCCAGACGCGCCGATGTCGAGCGCGCGCTTGGCAAGCCGACCAGCGAGCAGCCCGGCGAAGAGGGCGTTCTACACTTCAAGGTGATGGGCGGCATGGTCACTGTGAGCTTTGTCAACGCGCGTTTTGTCGCCAACAAAAAGCTCGACCCCGCAGTCGAAGGCACTGTCCTGCAAATCATCTTACAGCATGAGCACTCGACCGATACTCCCGAGTCAATGGGCATCTCGAAGAACTCCGATTTCAACCGCGAAGATGTGCCCAACGGGATGATTTATCGCAACCTGAAAGACGGAATCGTCTACACCTTTATCGGCGGCAGGCTCAGGACCACGCGTTACACGCCCTCCAACGACCAACTAGCGCGTGCCAGAAAGGGATAACTGGAACGCGGGCGGCGCGGCGGCGTCAACGATGAGCTGAAAGAGCTTGATTGATTGAATCATTGATTCAGTTGTTCATCGAATCAATCAGCCAATAGCTTGTCTTGCAAATTCCGCGCTGCCCTGGTTTCTTCATCATGCTATACCGTCATCTGTTGGATGATGCGCTACGCGAGCGGCGCGAAGAGTTCATGCGGTTTGAGCGCTCCTGGCGCGCAGATGTGCTTGATTACGTGCGGCGCTTGCGTGGGCTTGAAGGGCAGACGGCCCTTGAGATTGAGGCGCTCGCGGGGCATGGACGCGGCGCGCTGCCCTCGCCAGAATTGGAGCGCGCAGGCTCCATCGTCATCCCTTTTGGCAAGGGCTGGCGCACACACGAGGAAGCCAGGCGCTGGGCCATAGACGCTTTGCAAGAGCGCGTAACTTTCGCGGCGGACGGCAGCCAGCTTTTGCCCGGCAGGGAAATCTCCATGCCGGTCGCCGCCGTCCAGGTCGCCTGGTTTGAAAATCCGCACACACGCGACGGGAAGTATCACAAGCAGGCGCGCTGCTCCATCCTCTCGCCCAAAGAATTACTCGAAGGAGCGGATGACCGCATCAACGCCAACACGATTGTTGATTTTCACCGCTTCAAGTTAGAGACGGAAGAGGCCGCCGCGTTTCTCAAGCGAAAAAGCGGATGGCAGACGCGCGGCGAAAGAACCCCCGTCGCCTTCTTTGACGGGACTCTGCTCATCTCAATCGCGCTCCCGAAGACACGGATTCAGGATGCCTATGTGAGGGCGCTCGTTGAGCTGGTCCGGTTGTCGCGCGAGACTGAAGTTCCCCTTGTCGGTTATGTGGACCAGAGCTATGCGCGCGATCTGGTCCGGCTGCTCGACAGTCTTCCGCGCGAGGCGAATCAGCCGGGCGATGGCGCAAACGATAACTCTCTTTCAAACAACAACTCTCTTTATGATGCGCAGCTCCTGCATGCTTCTCTGGAAGGCGAAGCGCCGCTGCTCGAAGCATGGGGAGACCGGACCAGCTTCTGCTATTCGCGGCGCGAAGGGTTTGAGGACGAAGGAGGCCAGCCGCTCGTCGGCTTTACCTATTTACAGACGACGAGCGAGGGCGCGCCCGCGCGGCTTGACGTTCCGGTCTGGATTTATGAGGCCGGTCTGTTAGATGATGTGGTTGATGCTGTGCGCGCCGAATGCGTGACGGGCCTCGGCTATCCTTACGTGATAGAGGCTGCGGACCAGGCCGCCTGCATAGGCATGCAGGACCGCGCACATTTCCTGCACGCCATACAGGATTTTGCAGAGAAGGAAAATTTAGGCTTTCGTCTTTCGCGCAAGGCGGCGAGCAAAGTCAGGCGACGTTAGCCGCATCGAAGTTTTTCAGGTTCGGGTTTTAAGTTTCAGATTTTAAGATTGTATGAGCAGCCAGGCCAGCCGACGCTTAAAAGAGCCAGCGCCTCAAGCCACGCCTTGGGAGCAAGAGGCCAGAGCCTGTACCGCGTGCGGCAGCCTGGCGCGACGCGACGGGGCGCGTTTCTGTGCGACCTGCGGGCGCAGACTCGAAGGCGACTATTTCCCGGCTGATACCCTGCGCGCCTCCTATCATCAAAGACATCAACGCGTCGCCGCCCCGGATGATGTTGATGACGAGCGCCAGGCTGGTCCAGTGATGGAAATTTCCTACGCACAAAATCGCAACGGAGCTTCGACCACGGCGCTCGCCTTTGTCACCTACGCGCTCGTGCCTTACCTCGGCATACTCTTCTGCCCGGGCGCGATGTTGATGGGCAGCATAGGATTGGTCCGCTCCTACCGCGCGCCGCAGCAGGGCGGAAGACGTACCTCTTACACGAGTATCTTTCTCGGACTCTTGATCCTTTGTGTACAGATTTTCCTCTGGTGGATACTCTACAAAGTGCCGCAATGGGCAAAACCGTAAAACAGTCTGGAGTCCGAGAGTTTGGAGTCAAGAGTCAAAGGCCAAAAGCTTTTATCTTTTGACTCCTAGACTCTCGGACTCTCGGACTCTCGGACTCTTATGTTAAAGCTTGCCAGGATTGTTAAATCGAATTCGCATGTTGATTATGTGGGGCGTGTGATTGACGCTCTGGATGCGGACGAGCCGCCTTCCGGCTCGGATTTCGGCTTTGCGCAGTTTGTCTCGATTCCTCTGGAAGAGATGGAGATTGTCGGCGTCATCTACAATTCGCTGCTGGCGAACCCGGATTACGGGAGCTTCGGGCCGCGGCTTTCACCCGTGGCGGACCTCTCCGTCCTCAGCCCCGATTATCTCAACGAGCAGGGGTTGCTGATAGGGATTCTGCTGCTCGGCTGGCGCTTGGGACAGGCGGCTTACCAGGCCGTGCCGCGTCGCATCATCCCGGTTAACCAGGAGGTCTACCGGCTGGCGGACGAGGATGCGTTCGATTTTCATAAGGATGCTGAGGGGAGTCTGCAACTGCATTATTACTCGCAGGTCGTCATGCATGCAGGCCCTTTTAGCCTTCCTTTGATAGAAGCCATCATCGAACAACTAGAACCGGCCTGCGCGCCCGAAGACAAACAGCGGCTCTGCGTGCTCAAACAAACGCTCGTCTGGCAACGCACGGTCGGCGGGATGCGTCTTTAATAAAAGCGCGGGAGCAAAAAAGCGTTGGAGCGGCCCTCTCAGGCGGCGGCCAGCACATTTCCCTCAACTGGTCCGGCGCTTTAACCTATCCGTAGATTTTCATTTTTAAGGGGCAATCAGATGAAGAGATTTAACAAAGCAGTCGGAGTCGTCCTGCTCGCGGGGCTGGTGGCGAGCGCCGCATTTGCGCAGAGGCCGCGCGGGGTGAACGAAACGGCGAAGGCCGAGCCTGTCGCCGCGACGGTGCCCGCGCCAGCACCCGCGCCGCAAACGGTCAAGGCAAAATACGAGGGCGGCGTCTTCGGCTATGAAAAAAAGAGAGACGGGACGCTCAGCTTTGATGATACCAACAAGCGCCTGCTCTTCCGCGATAAGCAGCAGCGAGAGCTTCTTTTTATTCCTTACGAGGCTGTCCGTTCGGCCTTCTCCGATACGAAGTCGAGAAGACCCGCGGCGGCCACCGTCATCAGCCACATTCCGAGCATCTTTGCGCTACCGGCGGCATTTATCAAGACCAAGGTCCAATATCTGACGCTTCAATATGAAGACCCGGACACGCACATGTCCGGCGTCACCAGCTTTAAGCTTGAGAACAGGGCGATGGTCGCCTCCGTGCTCAACACGCTGGCCCAGAAGGCCAATCTCACGCCGCGCGGCGACATCTACGTCAAGCGTAAAACTGCGGATGACGATGATGATTCAACGCCTCGCAGCGATGCTATCAGGGTCAGCGCACCGGGCGGCACTAGCTCCGGCTCGCTCAAGAGCAAGGCCATCAGCCTGCCTCCACCCGGCTACCCGGTCGAAGCACGCGAATCCAGGGCCGAAGGCGATGTGGTGGTCCAGATAACCGTTGACGAGCAAGGTAACGTGATAGACGCGCGCGCCCTTTCGGGCCACCCGCTCTTGCAGGGAGCGGCGGTCAACGCCGCACGCCAGGCAAAATTCTCTCCGACGGTGGTTGACGGCAAGCCCGTCAAAGTCACGGGCACGCTGACTTACAATTTCACTTTGAACTAAAGGAGCGAAGGCCGCGAATAAAAGAGGAGAAGCCAAGGGAGCTTTGCTCTGCGGCGCTTCTCCTCTTTTATCTACGCGGCCTTTTCCTGTCTCGGAAAACTTTTTTACTAGAAGCCTGTGAACGGAAGCTCAGGCGAGCGTTGCAGCCAGTTTCGCTCGTCGTAGCGGGAAGCGGCCTCTACCAGATGCAGCGTGTAAGCCTGACGCGTGCGCTCAGACCTGTTCGGATAACTCATGTGCGGGAGAAGTCCGTTGAGGATGATGAGCGTGCCCTTCTTCACTTCGAGCGGAACAAGCTCTGCGAGCGGCCAGGGAGTTTCGTCGAAAGTCAGAAACCGCGTGCCGCCTTCTCGCGCGCGGACGAAGCGCTTTTTGAGTCCGAGCCTGTGCCCGCCCGGAATGGCCCACAGACAACCGTTGTCGCGCGTCGCATCCTCCAGAGCAAACCAGAGTCCGACGACCGTTGGCGGCTCGGTGTAAAGAAAAGTGCTGTCCTGGTGGCAGGTCACTTCGCCGCCGATGTGCGGCTGCTTGAAGATATACATTGATTGAATGAGCAGGGGGCTAGTGAAGCCCAGGCAGGCAGCCAGCTCGGCCAGCCCCCGTGTCCGGGAAAAGCGTTTGAAAACATGGTCCAGGTCGTGCAGGGCATGACCGATTTTGTTGATCGAGTGTTCCTTGGCCTGCCGCAAACGTCCATCAGGCAAGAATGCCTCCTCCTCGAAGAAGAAGCTCACGCGCTCCCCTGATTCGAGAAAGTAATCATCGCTAGTGCGCGTCTGTTCATGCGTCGAGAAGATGGAGCGGATGCCCGCCGGGTCAAACTCGCGGACCAGTTCTGCGGCGCGCTCGCGTAAACGGTCGCACTCCTCCGCGTCGACGAAAGACTCCATGACGAGCAAGCCATCGCGCGCATACTGGTCCAGTTGTTCAGCCTTGAGTCTAGCCATAGCCTGCCCCGGATGCCTTACGGAAATGAGATGGTCTCCGTTATTATATGAGAAATCCTGCGAGAAGGGACGAAAACTTAAATGGGCGGCGTCAAGGTTTACGGCGCGGACTGGTGCGGCGACACGCAGCGCACGCGCGAGCATCTGGATAGTCTGGGAATCAATTACGACTATATCAATATCGAAGATGACACGCAGGCCGCAGCCTGGGTGAGAGAGCAGAATCAAGGCAAGGAGCGCAAGCCGACCGTCAAGATCGGCGAGCGCGTCCTTTCGGTGCCGGATAATACGGAGCTTGAAGGCGCGCTCGGCGCTGAAGGGATGATTAAAGAAAAAGGATGAACTCTGGCAGCGCGGAAAGGTTTCTGCCTGGAGGTTAAAGTGATGAAAGCTATTTTGCAGGTGTGCGCTTTGATGTCGGTCGCTTTGCTGTGTCTGTGCTATGTGGCCGATGAGCAGACGAGGGCTGACTCAGAGATGCCGAATGCCGTGCAGGGGGCGAGGGAAGCCAGCGTGCTTTATGCTAAGAACTGCGCTAACTGTCATGGTAAGGATGGACGTGCGAAGACCTTGAAGGCGAAGTTTAACCACGCGCGCGATCTGACGGATTCGGCGTGGCAGGCCAACACGAGTGAGGAGCGAATCTTTAACTCAATCGCCAACGGGCGCGGCAAGATGCCTGCTTACGGGAAGAAGTTTTCCGATAAGGAGATTGAATCGCTCGTCTCTTACGTGCGCCGTCTCAAAAAATAGATTTTGAAACTCAAGGGTTGAGAAGTTTGTTTCAAATCGCTGCTGGCCGCGCGTCTTCTTCTTCATTCGTGAACGCTCAAGGCAACACATATAAAATCCTTGCCGGACTACTGCGCTGTGCGCTCCTGGCGGCGCTCGTCTGGTCCGGCTGGTCCATCTATCGCGACTTGCCCAATGATGAGCCTGCGCCAGCCATCAATCAGGAGCAGTCGGCCCAACAGACGGAGCTGCTGATAGTCTTGCGCCGCCCGCCGGATGAGACCGGAGCGACGGCCCTGGATATTCCCGTCGAGCTGGTCCAGGCGGACCTCTCTTCCGTCTGGAGCGAGTATCTATCGGAGCGTCGTCCGGGGATACGCTTTGAAGATTTTCTG
Organism: Pyrinomonadaceae bacterium; assembly: GCA_036399835.1. Taxonomy (GTDB): domain Bacteria; phylum Acidobacteriota; class Blastocatellia; order Pyrinomonadales; family Pyrinomonadaceae; genus DASYML01. Next base: position 32,244 of record DASWMI010000122.1, read on the forward strand.
GCGCGGAGGCTCAAGGGGAGGCCGCTGGTCCGGCTGCGACTGGATAAGCGCGGCCAGGCCAACGTCAAAGTAAACTCCGGCAGGTGGCTCGTCCGCGCGCAGCTTTCCGGAGCAGAGAATATAGAATGGCGCTTGCCCTTCAACATTTCGGGTCGCAGCCAGACGCTTGAGCTAACGCCCGAAAACGCCTACGCCCGAACGAAAACGTTTTGAAGCGTCGGCAGCGAGCAGTTGACAGCTAATTACTTTTACTGCTCACCGCTTATCTCTACTGCTTACCGCTTACTTTTTCATGCTTGCTTTACGTTTCCAGAATCAGGAGCTTGCTCTTGCCAGTGTGCCGAGGCCGCGGGCGGATGGCGAGGCACTGGTGCGCGTGAGTCTTTCAGGGATTTGCAATACGGACCTTGAGATCGTGCGCGGCTATGCGGGATTTGAGGGGACTATCGGGCACGAGTTTGTGGGGACGGTGGAAAGTCTGCCCGAAGCAATGGACCAATTTGGCCTGGACCAAAATGTGATCCGTGTGGGCCAGCGCGTGGTCGGAGAGATTAACGCGGGGTGCGGGCGATGCCCTCTGTGCCTGTCGGGTGATGCGCGCCATTGTCCAAGAAGGACGGTGCTCGGCATCGTCGGGCGCGATGGCGCGCACGCGGAATTTCTGCGCTTGCCGATAGTCAATCTGTTGCCCGTTCCGGATGAAGTCTCGGACCGGGAGGCAGTCTTTACAGAACCGCTGGCCGCCGCCTGCGGGATTCTTGAGCGCGTAGAGGTCAACGCTGAGACGCGCCTTGCTGTCATCGGCGATGGCAAGCTCGGTCTGCTCTGCGCGCAGGTGCTCAGGCTGGCTTGCGCGCACGTGTTGCTCGTAGGCAAACATGCTGAGAAGCTGCGCATCGCAGAGGCGCGCGGGATTGAAACAGCGACGGTTGATGAGGCTCGAAGGCGAGGGCGTGAGCTTGACCTGGTGGTCGAGGCTTCAGGCTCTGAGAGCGGGTTTGAGCTGGCGCTTGGGCTGCTGCGTCCGCGCGGTGTGCTCTTGCTGAAATCAACCTTTCATGGTGAGACCAGGATGATGACGGCGCGCATCGTCGTTGACGAGATGAGCATCATCGGCTCGCGTTGCGGACGCTTTGCGCCCGCGCTTGAGCTTTTGCAAAAGCGGGCCGTTGATGTCGAGAGCCTGTTGAGCGAAGAATACGCGCTCGCGGACTCCTTGCGCGCGATGCAGAGAGCCGCAGAGCGCGGCGTTCTCAAAGTCTTGCTCAAACCGTAAAGCCGTGGCCGAAGGTTAAAGATGAGAGGCCAGCTCCGAGGCATGTCTGGCCTACGGCTTTAAACCCTTGACCCCTGACCTCCGGCTCTTTGCGGCTGGCCCGTTGATTCGTTATACTTGGTTCTCTTTTTGTGTTCAGGAAACGAACCCTGATACACGCTCGGTCTCTGGCATTCGTGAGTGGATGCTGTGGTCTCAAGTTTTATCGAAAGTAGTGGGGTGTATGTTGGAACTTCCCAAGGATCAAATGACGGATGGCGAGCGCAATATCTTGCGTAAGCTTCGCGTGTGGATTGTGGCGCTGGCGCTGGCCTGCCTGGTCGCAGGCATCGGCATCGGCGCGATGCTGGCCGGACGGCCCGCCGTAGCGCAAAACGAAGTCTCGCAACTGGCGCGCGGCCCCGAAGCGCTCTCGGCCTCTTTCGTCGAGATTGCCAAGCGCGTAGAGCCTGCGGTCGTCAATATTGATACCAAGACGGCTGCGCCTGAGATTGTCGAAAAAGAGGGCGGCGAGGACGGAGAGGATAAGGACGACCAGGCCAACTCGCTGCTGGACCTTTTCCGGCGACGCGTGAGGCGGCCCGCGCGCGGCGTCGGCAGCGGCTTTATAGTTGACCCGAAGGGCTACATCCTGACCAACCAGCACGTTATAGAGGGCGCGACGCGCATCGTCATACGGCTGCAATCGGGCGAAGAGTTTCGCGCCAGCGTCGTCGGCGTGGATGAAGAAACGGACCTCGCCGTGCTCAAGGTCGAAGCTTCGAGGGATTTGCCTGTCGTCAAGCTCGGCGACTCGAACCACGTGCAGGTCGGCGATTGGGTGCTTGCCATCGGCTCGCCCTTCGGACTGGACCAGACCGTGACCGCCGGCATCATCTCGACCAAAGAGCGGACGGACCCTTATCACTTCACGAGCTTCCAGCAGTTTCTGCAAACCGACGCGGCGATTAATCGCGGCAATAGCGGTGGTCCGCTCGTCAACATGCACGGCGAAGTAATCGGCATCAACTCGCAGATTGCTACCTCGACCGGCGACTATAACGGCATCGGCTTTGCTCTTCCGGCCAGCGAGGCGAAATTCGTCTACGACCAGATCGTCGCCAACAAGAAGGTGCGGCGCGGTTATCTGGGCATCACGCTCGATTCCGTCAAGGCAGAATATGCGCGTGTCTACGAGTTGCCGGAAGCGAAGGGCGCTGTCGTCACGAACGTACAGGATGCGCAGGGGCCTGCGGGCAAAGCCGGCATCCAGGCCAACGACATCATCACGGAATTCAACGGCCAGCAGGTCTTGAGCGCGCAGGATTTAATCGGCAAGGTCGCCAGCACACCCGTCGGGCAAACGGTCGCGGTCGTGCTCCTGCGTGATACCAACGGCAAACTCGAAAAGCGCACGGTCAACGTCACGCTCGGCGAGCGGCCTCCCAACTCAGGCGCGCTCGCGCCGCGCACAAACGAGCCTGAGAAGGAGAAGGATACAGCGCCGCAGAGCAACAGCCTCAAGCTAGGGCTGACGCTCTCGGAGTTGACGGCGCAGATTGCCGCCGAGAGAAGCCTGACGGGCGTGCGCGGTCTGCTCGTCAAGGAGGTTGACCCGAACGGCATCGCGGCGGACGCGCGCCCCTTCCCGGTCAGCGAGGGCGATGTCGTCACGCGCATCAACCGTATCCCCGTCACGACGCTCGCAGACTTTACGCGCATCGTCAACGCGCTCAAACCCGGCGATGCCATCGTTCTCAACATAGCCTCTTATGATAGAAGAGGCGAGCGAGTGGTCCAGCGCATCGTTCAATTTACATATCAATAAAGATGTCCATCTTAAACCGTCAACGCGTGAAGAGATAGAAGCTATCTTTCACGCGTTGACGATTTAGGATTGAAGCATTGATGACAGACTAACTCATGGCACAAGCAAAAAAGGCTCTCGGCAAAGACAGCCGGAAGAATGGCAGGAGCGCAGCGCGCACTTCCGTCAGGACCTATCACAACTACATTGGCGGCCAATGGGTCGCAGCATCATCGGGCGAAACCTTCGAGAATCTCAACCCGGCTGATACGCGTGATTGCGTCGGGCGCTTCGCACTCTCGACCAGAGAGGATGTCAGCCGCGCCGTCAATGCCGCGCGCGAGGCTTATCAAAGTTGGAGTCACATGCCCGCGCCGCGCCGCGCGGAGATTCTCTTTCGCCTCGGCGAGATACTGATTCGCAACAAGTCTGCTTACGCGCAAGAGATGACGCGCGAGATGGGCAAGGTCTTGAAGGAGACGGGCGGCGATGTGCAGGAAGCGATTGATTGCACCTTTTACACCGCGGGCGAAGGACGCCGCCTTCACGGCTTTACCACTCCCGCCGAGATGCCAAGCAAGTTTGCCATGTGCGTCCGCATGCCCGTTGGCCTCTGCGGTCTCATCACGCCCTGGAATTTTCCAATGGCGATTCCTTCATGGAAACTCATCCCCGCGCTGGTCTGCGGCAACACGGTCGTCATCAAGCCCGCCGAAGACACGCCGCTCTCGACCGTCAATCTTGTCCGGGCCTGCGAGGAAGCGGGCATTCCGCCTGGCGTCGTCAATCTCGTCACGGGCTACGGCGACCCCGCCGGAGCAGCCATCACAAATCATCCGGCGCTGCGCCTCATCTCCTTCACAGGCTCGACCGAGACGGGTCGCCTCGTCGCTTCCGCCTGCGCCGAAAGAAACGCCATCTGCTCGCTTGAGATGGGCGGCAAGAACGTCATCATCGTGATGGACGATGCCGATGTTGACCTCGCCATTGAAGGCGCTGTGTGGGGCGCGTTCGGCACATCGGGCCAGCGCTGCACGGCCTCTTCGCGGATAGTGGTCCACAAAAAGGTCTACAAAAAATTTGTCACCAAGCTGGTCGAGCAGGTCAAAGCCCTGCGCGTCGGTGATGGCGCAGACCCTAAGACGGACATGGGGCCGGTCATCAACGCCGATGCCGTTCACAAGGTGATGAGCTATATCGAAATCGGGCAGCGCGAAGACGGAGCCAGGCTCGCGTGCGGCGGCAACCGCCTGACCCGCGGCGAGCACGCCAACGGCTATTTTATCGAGCCGACCGTCTTTACAGATGCCGCGCCCGAGATGCGCATCGCGCAGGAAGAGATTTTTGGACCAGTGACGACCGTCATCCCGACGGGTTCGCTCGAAGAAGCGATAGAGATTGCCAACGGCGTTCGCTATGGATTGTCTGCGGCGATTTACACGCGGGATGTCAACCAGGCTTTTCGCGCCATGAACGAGATGTACACGGGCATCTTCTACGTCAACTCTTCGACCATCGGCGCGGAAGTACACCTTCCGTTCGGCGGGACGAAGGCCACAGGCAACGGCCACCGCGAAGCGGGAACACAGGTGCTCGATATTTTCTCCGAGTGGAAATCCATCTATGTTGACTACAGCGGCAAGCTGCAACGCGCACAGATTGATTCGATAGAACCGCAATAGTTGTAGTTGTTGCTCTGAAGGTGCGGAACATACGGTGAAGCTCAATCTTTAAACTCCCCGACTGATTGGAGAAGCGACCAGTGATTATTGGACTGCCGAAGGAAATCAAAGACAACGAGTATCGCGTCGGATTGACCCCGGCGGGTGTGCGTGCGTTTACGGATGCGGGGCACAAGGTTGTCGTTGAAAGGAGCGCGGGCGAAGGCTCCGGCTTCGAGGATAGTCTGTATGAGCGCGCGGGCGCGACCCTGCTCGATGCAGCCGACGATGTCTGGGCGCAGGGCGAGATGATCGTCAAGGTCAAAGAGCCGATTGCGCCCGAATATACCCGGATGCGAGAGGGCCAGCTTCTCTTCACCTATCTGCATCTCGCGCCCGTTCCGGAGTTGACCAGAGAGCTGCTCGAACGCAAGGTGACGGGCATCGCTTACGAGACGATTACGGACAGGCGCGGGACGCTTCCGCTCTTGACACCGATGTCCGAAGTGGCGGGGCGTATGGCCGTGCAGGTCGGCGCGCATTATCTGGAAAAGATGAGCGGCGGTCGCGGCATCCTGCTCGGCGGCGTCCCCGGAGTGCCGGCTGCGCGAGTCGTCATCATCGGCGGCGGCGTGGTGGGCACGAACTCCGCCAAGATTGCCGTCGGGATGGGCGCGCACGTCACGATTATTGATAGAGACCTGGACCGCCTGCGCGAGCTGGACGACATTTTTCTGACGAAGATTTCCACCCTGGCTTCTTCAGCCTACATGATTCACGATGCGATCTCGCAGGCAGACTTGATTATCGGCGCGGTGCTCGTCCCCGGCGCGGCAGCGCCCAAGCTGGTTACGCGCAATATGCTGAAGGATGTGCCGAACGGCGCTTGCATCGTGGATGTCGCTGTGGACCAGGGCGGCTGCTTTGAGACAACGCATCCGACGACGCACTCGAACCCGACCTATTACATAGAGGGCGTGCTGCACTACTGCGTCGCCAACATGCCCGGCGCAGTCCCGCGCACTTCCACCTTTGCCCTGACCAACGCGACCCTGCCTTACGCCTTGAAGCTGGCGAACAGAGGCTTCATCGAAGCCATCGCGAGCGACCCCGGTCTCAAGGAGGGCGTCAACACCTACGCGGGAAAAATCACCTACGAGGCCGTTGCTCTCTCGCAGGGACTCGAATACACACCCATTGACGAAATACTGAGCGGCGCGAGCGCGACAACCACCAGCGCCTGAAGATAAAAGCGAAGCTTGGTCGGCTCTCTGACTTTCCAGAATCGTAGAACCGGATTGCAGTGGAACAAAGAGAAGGGCAACCCCTTTATGAGGGGCCGCCCTTTTAAGTTATCGTGCGGGCCTGTTCGCCGGAGCCTTAGAAGCTGTAGCGAAGCTCTATGCGTCCTGTACGATTGTATTGAGAGCTGGAGCCGCACTCGTTACGCGTCGGCTGGTTGAAGAATGGATTGAGCACGTTGGCATCATCCGCACCCTGGAACTGGCACTGGTTTCTATTGAGAACGTTAAAGAAGTCAGCACGAATCTCAAAGCGATCCCTCTCCAGATGCGTGAACGGCACGCCGAACGAGCGCTGGAGGCTCAGGTCTAGGCTGCTGATTGACGGCGCGCGTAAAGAGTTGCGTCCGGCAACCCCGGTCCTGATGCTGCGGTCCACAACGTAACGCGCATCGCTGAGAGCAATCGGATTGCCGTTGATGTCAAAATATCCAGTGGGCGAGACATCACCGAAGAAGACCTGTGCAAACGCGACGGAGGTCGCCGGGGCGCTCGGGTTGGAGATGGACGGGCGATCATTAAAGCTGCTACCGTCACGGTCCAAATCAATGCCGCCGACGAAAGGCGTATCCACGTTGCCGGACTGAATCCGGTAGATGCCCGAGAGCTTGAAGCCGCCCAGTAAGGCTTTCCCGAACCCTGACTGTATCGGACTCGGAATATCATAAAGGGCGCTCACCACGAACCTGTGCGGAACGTCGTAAGAAGCCACGCTGCGGTCTGCTCTCAACCCGCCGCGCAAGCTGAACGGATCGCTCGGACGCGTGCTTCCACCCGTTGTCGTAAAGACCTCGCTATTAACATCGTCTATCGCCTTCGAGAAGGTGTAGGCGAGGCGGAAGAAGAGGCCGTTGCGGAAACCGCGTTCGAGACGCGTTTGCAGCGAGTGATAGATGGAATCGCCCGCGTTGGTCCGCAGGATAATCGAGCCAAAATCAGGATGCACGCGCGGCGAGTTGGCCTTGCCGGTTAATGGTCCAGTGCGCGGATTGATTTCCACGTTGAGAAACTGCTTTAGCCCGTGCGAGCCGACGTAGGCCACGTCTGCAATCACATGCCAGGGCAACTCGCGCTGGATGCCCAGGTTCCAAACATAGCTCTCAGGATTTTTCAGATTCGGCTCGATGCTGTTGATGCCCGCGAAAGGGTCAGGGTCTCCGACAAACTGTGTCGGGAGCGAGCCTCTAATCGTCGAATTGGCGAAGCCGCGCCCGCCAACGTCGCCGCCAAAGGAAGCGAAGCCGTTAGCATTGGGGACGGTCGAGGCCGTGTTCTCCAGAATGTTGGAGAAGAAGAAATCGTAGTTGATGGCGAACCCGCCGCGAATCACGGTTCTCTCTTCACCAAACAGTTTCTGGAAAAAGCGCGGCGTGTAGGCAAAGCTCACGCGCGGAGCAAAGTTGTTATTGTCGCGCTTCTGTTCGACGCGCGTGTTGATGGGATTATTGAAACCCGCAAAAGCCGGGAACGGAATGACGTTGTAGGGCGTGCCGTAATTCTCATAACGCAGCCCCAGGTTCAAAGTCAGATTGGGGCGCACGCGCCAGCTATCGTTGATGAAGTAGTTCTGGTAGAACGGCTCCGGATAGATCACCGGACTGCCAAAGACTGTGCTCCCAAACTGTCCCTCAACGCCTGAGAACTGGTCCACAAAGTTGGCGAAATCCGAAAACTCTCCTGTCTCATCAAACGAGAAGCTGAGGATTCCACGATCACCGAAGGGCACGGCCTCTCTGGCCTTCTGCTTGAGCAGGTCCGCGCCGATGCGCAGCGTGTGATTGCCGACCGTATGGCTGATCGTATCCTGAAACTGGTAGTTGTTAAAGATACGGCCTTGCGGGAAGGTCGGGTCGAGGTTGAAATTGCTGAGCGGGCTGCTGGCAAAGACGATGAACGGCCCGGCATTCAGCAGACCTTGATCGCGTGGTCCAAAAATGACGTTGGTGCGCACAAAGCCAAAACGAAATTCGTTCGTCGTGTTGGCCGAAAAAGTGCGCGTAAAGTTGAAGTAAAAGTTCTGCGTCAGGCTCGGGACATCAATCTCGTTGCCGGGAAAGATGGACGGAATCTGATTGCTGAACAACTGGTTGTCGAAGAGATAGCGGAACGAGTAGGCATCTTTTGAGTTCGGCGTCCAGTCAACGCGAAAGAGTCCTTGATAGTCGTTGACGGGCTGCGGGGCGGAAGCCGAAGCCGTGCCGAATTCGATGGTGGGCCTACCGCCTCCGAGTTCAACGGGAAAGGTGTCCGTCGTGGCGCGCACGCTGCCGAGAGCCGCCAGATAAGCATCCAGATTTCCGCTCGCGCCTGCCGGAAAGAGCGAACGCAGTGTGGCTACGCCGGCTGCTGTCGGGACGACTCCCGTCGCCGTCGCCGATGAGCGGACCAGGTCGGGTTGGAAAGTGCCGAAGAAGAAGAGCTTGTTCTTGATGATTGGTCCACCCAGGCTCCCGCCGAAGGTGTTCTCCACTTGGACCTGTCGCGGGTCGCCGCGACGACGTTGTCCGGGCGTGCGCGCAGCAAAGGCGCTGTTGCTGAGAATGTCATAACCGGAGCCATGAAACTCGTTCGTGCCGCCGCGGCTGATGACATTGACGATAGCTCCGCCAGCGCGTCCATACTCGGCTGAGAAGTTGCTTTGGAGAATCGTGACTTCGTTATAGCCGTCGCGCAGGACGGGTTGATAATTCTGTCCGGCAATCGAGTTGTCGTTATTATCCAGACCGTCAATCAGTTGATTGTTGTTGCGCGCACGCAGGCCGTTGACATTAAACTCCGTGCCCTGCACGAAGCCGCCAGCTTTCGCGCCCGGGTTCGTCACACCCGGCAAAGTGAAGACCAGGTTGACCGGGTTTAATCCGGCAACGGGAAGGTCCGTAATCTGTCGCGTGTCGAGAGTGTTGACGCGTGTCCCATCCTGAGTTTGAAGAATCACAGTCTCAGACGTGACCTGCACGACTTCGTTGGCGCTGCCGACTTCAAGCGCGACAGGATAATCCGTGGTCTGACCTCCTGCGGCCCTGACGTTCTGAACAGCAGTAGCCTTGAATCCGCCGGCGTTGACATCGATCCTGTAAGTACCCGGGTCAACCGCTTCAAAGCGATAGGTTCCCTCCTCACCGGTCGTCGTATCGCGGGAGACTCCGGTCTCCACATTAGTTAATTTAACGGTCGCCCCGTTGATGGCAGCGCCATTCGGGTCCAGAACAGTTCCTACGACAGTCCCCTTACTGGTTTGCGCCAGAGCCAGAGGGCTAAAGGCAAATAGTAATAGAGTGAAAGCCGAGAGGATGAATTTCACTGTGCTCATAAAATCTCCTTAATGCTTCAAATTGCTTCTCGTAGCCAATGGCTCTATAAAAGCCGATCCGAGAGATAGCAATATTTCGTCAGCGCAACTCCTGAGCCAGAAGCTGCACCCGTTATCAAGAGTCGAATTCTTAAAGAGAAGCGGATGAGATGTGAAAGTTTTGTGACTACGAAAAATCGTATATTCAAAATTGGCAGGCGGTGACGCGCAGGCTTAATTTATTAAAAACAGGAGACAAGATTGCACACGCCAAACCGTCTGCGGATACAGATTTCCGTATCATGCCTCGGCAGCGACGCGCGAGACGAAAGACTTATCGCATTAGTGTGGCGTAAGCGAAAGATTCGCAGAGAAGTTTATATATCCAAACTTTTGTAGTTTTCCGAAAAATTCAAGAGCTTACTCACTAAAATTCGACGATGCTTGACACGGCTCATTACTTCTTGAGCAAGCGTGCCAGCGCGCCGGTGATCTCTTCCGGGCGAACGGGCTTCGCCAGGTAAAGGTCCGCGCGAGCACTGTCTTCATGAGGAGCGTCGGCGCGCTCTATACCGCTCAGGATGATGACGGGCAGGTGCGAAAGATTTGGCTGGCGGCGCAGGAAACGGCACAGCTCATAACCATTCAGGTGCGGCATGATGGCATCCGTCACGACCGCATCAACTTCTGAGGCGAGCACAGCCTTGATGGCTTCCAGCCCGTCCGCCGCGACGATGACCGTGTACCCCGACCTCTGCAGGATAACCTCAAGATAGCGGCGTATAGAGCGGTCGTCTTCGGCAAGCAGAATCGTTCCGCGAGATGTGCGCGGCGTTGTGATTTGACCAATGGCAGGAGATGGAGCGGGGGTGTTATCTTCGTTCAGCGTGTTCATCTATTAATGCTAAAACCTCTGTTGTTCGTCTTCTTCCTAAAGAAAAAGCCAGGACACCCTACGGCAATCCTCGTGCCCGTCTGCTCCGACTCTCGAAGGATGATTGCGAGCTTACTCAGAACCGATTTCGAGCTTGATGCCTAAACGGTTGAGCCTGAGACGGATGCTGGCCTGGAATGGGTAGGAGAGTTGATGCTGCAAGGACCCTCTGGCCGACTGGTCCAGAGATTTTTAGATTAGACCTTTCGACCAGCGGCTGTCAATTAGACGGCAGACTTAATTGCGTATCGTTCAATCTGAAACGATGAACGATGAAGGATCAGCCAAAGGGTTTACCAGCAGGCTTCAGGCGAACGCGCCATTCTGTTATACTCAAATATTTCACGGCTCATGATTTCTTTATCTATGAGCATGCGAGCCTGGTCCAGCTTGGGTACGCAGAGAGAATAAGAAAGTTAGCGAGTTTGAGATGTACGAGTTTGCCGTCACACCAGCCGTCACGCAGCTTCGCCGTCGCGGTGTAGAGATTACAGAGGTTGCGCCCGAGAGTCTGGCCGCAGAGCTTGAGCTTGAGGCGGGCGACCGTATCATTAAAGTCAACGGTCGGATTGTGCGCGACTATCTTGATTTCCGTTTTCAGTCGGGCGGCGAGATGGAGTTGGTCCTGGAAGTTCGCAAGCGAAACGGTGAAGATTGGGAGTTGGAGATTGAGCGCGATGAGGGCGAGGATTGGGGCTTAGGGTTTGAGCAGATCGTTCCGCGCCAGTGTGCCAACGAATGTATCTTTTGCTTCTGTAAAGGCAACCCGGAAACCGCGCGTCCCTCGCTCTTCGTCCGCGATGAGGACATACGGCTTTCCTTTCTCTACGGCAACTACACGACGCTGACTTCGATTACGGAAGACGAGATGAGCCGCATCATCGAGCAGCGTCTTTCGCCGCAATACGTCTCCGTCCATGCGACAGACCTTGAGGTGCGCGCCTTTCTGCTCGGCGTTGATAAAAAGCGCGCGGATATTTCCGAGAAGCTGGCGCGCCTGCTCGGTGCAGGCATAGAGCTTCACGCGCAGGTCGTCCTGTGTCCGGCAATCAACGACGGCGAAATTCTTCGCCGCACGATTAGCGATCTGGCTGCGCTCCACCCGCAGGTCAAGAGCGTGGCGATTGTCCCATTGGGCCTCACGCGCTATAACACGGACGAGCGTCTTACCCCTGTCACGCCTGAGTTCTGCCGCCGCACTATCAAAGAGGTGACGCAGCTTCAGCGCGAGCTGCGCGCACGCCTCGGCACGACCTTCGCTTTTCTAGGCGATGAGATTTACCTGCGCGCCGGACGAATGGTGCCGGGCAGAAAGCATTACGGCGACTACCCGCAGATTGAAGACGGGATCGGCATGGTGCGCAGCTTCGAGAGAGAGTTTGCCGCGCTCTGGCGCAGGCTCGAAAGAAGCGCGCCCTCGGGTGCGCAGAGGTTCAACGGAACGATTATGACGGGCAAGCTCTTTGCTCCTATCCTGCGCAAACAGATTGAGCGACTGAATGCTAGATTCGGCACGAAGCTCTGCGTCGTCGGAGTCGAGAATCTATATTTTGGCGGCGACGTTTCTGTGGCGGGTCTCCTGACGGGCGGAGATTTTCTGGCTGCGCGCAGAGAGGCCAGGGGCGATTTCATCATCATTCCATCCTCGTCCGTCAAGAGCGATGAGCCGATCATGCTCGATGGCATGAGGCTCGCAGAGTTGGAAGAGAAACTGCGTCTTCCTGTTCATGCTCTGGACTTCGCTTCCTTCGCCCGCATGCTCAAGAGCCGCGAGACGAAACCCCTCAATCAAATCAATCAGGCTTTGACTTTAGACTCCGGACACGCGACTCCAAAGCTTTACTAGAAGTGGACCACATCTCAAAAACTCAAGAGAAAAAGATTCTTGATGTCGGCTGCGGGCGCAACAAGTATCCGGGAGCCATCGGCATAGACAACAACCCGCGCACGGATGCCGACGTGATACACGACCTCGGCGTCGTCCCCTATCCGTTTGCCGACGATGAATTCGATGAGGTTATCAGCCGCCATGTGATAGAGCACGTGCCGGACGTGATGGCTTTTATTTCAGAGCTGCACAGGGTCACTAAACCAGGCGGCAGAATCAAGCTGGTCACGCCGCACTACTCAAACCCTGATTGGCCCACGGACCCCACGCACCGCAACCACTTCAATAGCTATTCCTTCAACTGCTTTATAGAAGACCGCAGCAACTTTCCCTTCTATTCGGATGTGCGCTTAAAGCCTGTGCGAACCTACGTCACGCTCGCCAACCTGTGGCGCGCGCTCGGATTGGAACTCTTCACCAACCTGGACCAGAGCTGGCCCGCCTTTCGCTTCACCAGAAAATTCTGGGAGTTTTACCTGAGCTATATCTTTCGCGGCAAGGAACTGCATTTTGAGTTTGAGGTCATCAAGCCTCAAAGAGTTTGAGGTCTTCGAGGCTGCGCGCTCGGATTGGCCCGCAAGCGGCTCAGACGTAGAGCGCGCCGAGCGACTGTCTGCTCCCGTGCGCGAGCCTCTCTGCTAGGCTCTCACCCGAAGGCTTTGGGCCACGCCTCCGAAGCAGGCGCGAGAGGGGCTGCCGATTCCCATAAAGGGATGCGATGGTTGTCTTTATCCAATCTTATGGATAATCTCCGAAATCTTGGTCAGGTAAATTGTAGAGCTTGAAGTTAGCCTCGCAGAAGGCTCGATTTTGTGGGGTTTTTAACTTTGCAGGTTGCTGGCATAAGTCTTGCTTTTTTCAACCCGTTCGACACTTCGTCCTAGTCTACTCATTTGAGTTTCACCGTAAAATTGAAAGGAAATTTCCTCAGATGAACATTTCAGCCCACTTTAACGGCCCCGTCCTGAGAGCTTTGACAGCCTTCGCGCTGGTTCTCGGATTGATGTGGTCAAGTTCCTTCGCCCAGACGACTAGTACCAGGGTGAACGGAACTGTCAAAGACCCGACTGGCGCTGTCGTCGCCGGAGCGACGGTCACTCTCAGAGACATCGCGACCAATCGCGAAGTCACCAGTACAACAAATGACGAAGGCTTTTTCGTCTTCCAGGATGTTCGCCCCGGCCTCTATGTCGTCGCGGCGGAGCGTGCCGGATTCAAGAGAGCCGAAGTCCAGAATGTGCAGGCTAACGTTGACCAGCCCTCGACGGTAAACATCGTCATGGAAGTCGGCCAACCCACAGAAACCGTGACCATCACGGCTGCCGAATCGCAGGCCGTCGTAAACACGGAAAACGCCCAGCTTGCCACCACGGTTTTAGGCCGTCAGATTGAAGACCTTCCGCTCAACGGGCGCAACCCGCTCTCTTTGGCAGGTCTGCAAGCCGGCGTCAATACCGGTTCGAGCAACAGAACGGCTGCCGTCAACGGACTGCGTGGGACCTTTACCAATCTCACGTGGGACGGCGTTAACATCAATGATAATTTTATTCGCACAGACAGCTTTTTCGGCGCAGCCGCGCCCAGCGTGGTGAGCGTCTCGGAGTTTACTCTGGTGACGCAGAACGCCAACGCTGGCGACGGATTGGGCGTGGCACAGGTTAAGCTCGTCACCCCGCGCGGCGGCAGAGAGTTTCATGGTAGCATCTTCGACTACCACCGCAACGACCGCTTTGATGCGAACACCTTCTTCAATAATGCTCTCGGCAGATACACCGCGACTGATGCGCAGGTGGTTGCCGGGCTGCGCCAGGCTGGCGAAGAGAAAGCCGCCAAGCCGCTGCTCAATCAGAACCAGTTCGGGTTCAACTTCAGCGGCCCGTTTGTCCTGCCCCGCTTCGGCGAAGGTGGACCAGCCACCTATGGTAAGGACAGGCTCTTCTTCTACGGCTTCTACGAAGGCGTGAGAGACACGGAAACGGCGAGCACGACGCGTACCTTCCTGACGCAGAACGCGCGCACCGGACTCTTTACCTACAGGCGTCTCGACAACGGTCAGCTTCAGACCATCAACCTCTTGAGCGTTACCGGCAGGCAGCTTGACCCGCTGACCTCCAGTCTGGCTAACGCCGCGCCCTTGCCGAACGACCCGACGACGGGCGATCTGGCGAGCGTCTCCGGTGGTGCTGCGCTCTCGAACTTTGCGACCTTCAGATACAACACTCCGGTCGGCTTCTCACAGGATTTGTGGGGCTTCCGCACGGACTTCGACTATTCAGAGCGTCACAGGTTTGAAGCCATCTTTAACCAGTTCCTCTTCAACTTCCCGAATTCGGGCGGCGAGCCTTTCCCGGGCGCTCCCGGAGACGGCCAGTCGTCAACCCGCCCGCGCGGGTCGTTTGCCTGGAACTGGACCGCTTCTTCGAGCCTCAACAACGAGCTGCGTTTCGGCTTTTTCAACCAGGACGTAGTCTTCTTTACGAACGAGCCTTTCTCCAGAGGCTTCCAGATTGTGCAGCCGCTGATTAGCGACTCGGAAGACAACTTCCTGCCGCAGGGCCGTCTCGTCAAGAACAAAGACCTGCTCGATAACGCCGTCTGGACCAAGGGCGATCACACGTTCCGCTTCGGTGGCAGCTATCGCAACGTTTACGTCCAGCCTTTCAATGACGCCGGCATCGTTCCGACCGTCAACATCGGCTTTACCACGACGGGTATCGCCAGCCCCTTGAGCAGGACCAACGCGGCGCAGTTCCCCGGCGGCATCGGCACGACCGATTTCTCTACCGCCGGTAGCGTGCTCGCCATCCTGACTGGACCAATCTCTTCGATCACACAGACCTTTAACGTGGCTAACCGCGAAGATGGCTTTGTGCCCGGAGCGACCCAGAGACAGAAGTTCCACTACTTCGGCGTCGGCTCTTACGTGCAGGATACATGGCGTCTGCGCCAGAACCTGACCGTCAACTTCGGCGTGCGCCACGAGTTCATCTCGGTTCCGAGAGAAGCTCAGGGCCTCGTGCTCCTGCCGACCAACCGCGAGTTGACCGCGCTCAGAGAGAACGTCACGCTTGATTTCGCCTCCGGCGGCGACCGTGGCTTCTTCAACAACGACTACAATAACTTTGCTCCGAACTTCAGCTTCGCCTGGGATCCGTTCAAGGATGGCAAGACCAGCCTGCGCGGCGGCTATGCTATCTCTTACGTGATTGACAACAACATCACGACGGTTCTCAATGCGGTGAGAGGCAATCCCGGTCTGATCTCCACGGTCTCGCGCACCGCCGTCAAGACGACGGCTGGCGCTGGTCCTCCAGTGATTCCGACTCCGGCTTTCAAGGTCCCGCGCACAGCGCTGGATAACGTGACACTGCTTGACCCGGCGAGCGCCTACTTCACCTTCGACCCGAACTTCCGCACGCCTTATGTGCAGCAGTGGAACATCGGCATCGAGCGCGAGGTGATGCGCGACACGGCGGTTGAAGTTCGCTATGTTGGCAACCGCGGAACCAAGCTGACGCGCGGTATTGACAGCAACCAGCTTCGCGTCTTTAACAACGGGTTCGCCGCCGACGTGGCGCGCGCCCAGTTCAACTTAGCTAACTGCGGTGGCCGTGCCAATCCGACGGCGGCACAGTGCGCTGGCAGACAGCCGCTCCAGATTCTGCCGTTCCTCGGCGACAATCTTGGACTCAACGGCTTCCTGACAGACCCGAGCGTGATCCTCTTGATTCAGCAGGGACAGCTCGGCGCGCTGGCGCAGTTCTACGCAGGCGCGAACTCCTTCTTCTTCGTCCGCGATGGTGCTTCGAGCAAGTTTGGACCGGAATTCTTCCTGCCCAATCCGAACTCCTTCATCGTTGACTACTACAGCAACGCCGCAGACTCCTGGTATCACGGCCTTCAGGCGGAAGTTCGCAGACGCTTGAACAACGGCCTCTACTTCCAGGCCAACTACACCTACAGCAAGGCCATGTCGAACTTCGAGGGCAGCCAGAGCAACTTCGCTGGCTTGATGGACCTGACGGCAGGCTCGGCCCTTGAGAAACGCCGCATCGTTGACGACATCACGCATGTCTTCAAGGCGAACTGGGTATATGAACTTCCGCTTGGCCCCGGCAAGCAGTTCATGAACTACGGCGGCGTGACCGGCAAAATCCTCGGTGGGTGGAGCTTGAACGGTCTGCTGCGCTGGCAGTCAGGCGAGCCGATCTCGATTGTTTCGGCTCGTGCGACCGTCAACCGTGCTGGCCGCTCCGGCAATAACACGGTCATCACCAGCCTGAGCAACAGTGCGATTCAACAGCAGACGGGCCTCTTCTTCGACGCGCAGGGTCGCCCTGTGATGTTCGACCCGGCGCTCATCGCAGCGGTTCGCGCCAATCCGGATAACAATGCTTACTTCACCAATCCCGGTCTCGGTCAGTTCGGCAATCTCGGCCTGACCCCCGTGAGCGGTCCGAGCACTTTCTTCCTGGATGCGAGCCTGATTAAGCGCACCAATATCACTGAGCGCGTCAACGTGGAGTTCAGAGCTGAAGCATTCAACCTCCTGAACCACACGAACTTCAACCTCCGTGATAACCCGGATGACCACATCCAGAACATCAACAGCGCGAGCTTTGGACGCATCCAGTCCACGTTTGCTCCGCGCATCCTTCAGTTTGCGCTGAAGCTGAACTTCTAATTTGGATGAGGCAAACATGCCACATCTGATTTAGCTCTCTTCGGGCGTTGCTTCAACAGGGGCAACGCCCGAATTTTTTCTCTCCCTCCCGGCGCGGTTTCCGTCCTCAGTCGGCGGAACGTCTGTTAAAATTCCCGTTGGGAAATATTCCTCGCGGCTGATTCGCTA
Source organism: Pyrinomonadaceae bacterium (assembly GCA_036399835.1). Classification (GTDB taxonomy): domain Bacteria; phylum Acidobacteriota; class Blastocatellia; order Pyrinomonadales; family Pyrinomonadaceae; genus DASYML01. The sequence goes on from DASWMI010000122.1 coordinate 49,231, forward strand.
ACGCAACTAGCCATGCCGCTCCGACCACATTAACGGAGGACTAAAAATGAGACACCATCTGATTCAAAGATACAACCGGCTGATCTCCCTTTCCCTTCTTGCCATTATGCTTTTGACGGCGACGGCGGCGACCGCGCGCAAGCCCCTCGCGGATAAGATGAAGCCGGAAGAGGTCATCGCCAAGCATCTGGACTCAATCGGCACGGCGGAGGCGCGCGCCGCTGCTCGTAATCGCATCATCAACGGCGCGGCGACCCTGACGGGGCGTCAGGGCATCAAGGGCATCGCTGAAGGGCGCGCGCTGATGGCTTCCGAAGGGAACAAGCATCTCATCGCCATGACCTTCAACAGCCCTGACATCCCGGAAGAGAAATGGGCTTACAATGGAAAGAAATTGACGACGGCCTTGCAACGAGCAAGCTCTACGCCTTCGCCTCTGGCACAATACTGGCTCGGCAACGAATTCTTTTTTACCGAAGGCGTCATCGGCGGCACGCTCTCTGCGGCCTGGCCCTTGCTGGACTTCACGGACAAAAGGGCCAAGCTGGAATACGCGGGCACCGATAAGATTAACGGCAGGCTGGCCCACAAAATCAAATACACCCCGCGCAAAGGCTCAAGCTACAAAATCAATATGTACTTCGATGCTGAAAATTTTCAGCACCTGCGCACGCAGTATGACCGGAGCGTGGCGGCCACCATGGGAGCAACGCCCATGCAGTCAGGCGGCCAGTTGGAGACGCGTTTTAGAGTCACGGAAGACTTCTCAGACTTCAAAGCGGAAAACGGTTTGACGCTGCCGCATACCTACAAGCTGGAATTACAGATTCAATCCGGCAGCAGCCCCATTCTCCTTGACTGGGTCTTCAACCTGACGCAGTTCACTTTCAACCAGACAATGACAGAGAAGGATTTTGAGATAGCTCGTTAAGCCTTCAGGTCGAGAAGATTTCGCTGACCCCCTGTGAGACATCGAGACAAGCCGGGCGCTGCTCTTAAAAAGCAACGCCCGGCTTCTTTCGGTCCAAAAAGTGAAAGACTTGGGTGACTAATGCGTCAAGTGAGGATGCTGGCCCAAAGCTCCGTCTTGAATCGTACAGACCCTTCCTTTATCAAGTGATAGGCTACCAGTATCCTTATTAAGCAGGACGGAGATTCAGGCTATGCGTATCATCCTCATGATACTGGCAACCAGTTTAGTGAGCATAGGGTTTTTAGGCTTCCTCTCCATGATGTTGAGGCGTTATCGCTAACTCACGAGTCAGATAGCTATTCACAGCGCCGGACGCATCCAGGCTTCGGCTTTCTGGCAATGCCCACACAAAGGAATATCTGCCGGTTTACGAGACAGGATTGAACGCGCAGGCTTTCCTTCCTGATACCGCCGCACGTCCATTTTATCAGCCGTGGCGCCGCATGGTGCGGGTGCTTTACCGGTTCTGATACTTGCGAGGATATGACAGCGTGTCCGGTCTCGATTAAGAAAGTACATCATTCAAACACCCCATCAAGCTCGGATGAGCGATTTGAATACGTTCTAAAAGACCTGAGACAGAAAAAAAGCAAGGCTGATGCCAGCCCTGCTAGGAGTTTGTAGAGAAGATATTGAGAGATTTTTGAGAGTAGCCTGTTTTCTATTTCACATTAAAGTCAACGGCTCTTTTATCCTCCACCCTGCGGGCCTTTCGGCAAAGCGCCATCGCCCGCTTCCGTCCGGCTATGGTAGAATCCTGCTCGCGCCGATTGCTTTATATTCAACCCTTCCCTTGAATTCCAGGCACATGAGGACACTGACGGCCAACCAACTGCCTCTCGCACCGCTCGGCGCGGGCGATCTCATTGATCGAGCCGTGCGTCTCTACCGTCGGCACTTCATGACTTTGATACGCATCGCCGCGCCTCCCGTCATCATCTCCGCCATCGGCTCTGTCGTTATGACACTGGCCTGGCGGAAGCTCTGGGCCACCAGCGAGAGCGCGGAATTATTCATCTACTCGCTGCTCGTGGGCGCAGGCTTTATCGTCTGGGGCAGCGGTAATCTGATGAACATGGTGGTCATGGGCGGGGCGACGCGCAACCTTGTGATGCATCTTCTGTGGAGCGAGCCTGTCTCGGCCCGCTCAACTTACAGCGCCGTTCGCTCGCGTTTCTGGGGACTACTTTTTGCCACGCTCGTCGTCGCCATCTGCGTCTCCATCTGCGCCTTTATTGCGCTTGTGGCATGGTACATAGTTTTCCTTGTGACCATGCTCGCCGCCTTTGCCTTTAGCCAAATCGCTGGCTGGCTGGCCGCGCTAGTCGGCATCCTTGGGTTTATTATCGCCACCGTTGCGGGGCTGTGGGTCTTCTTTCTGCTGGCCGGAAACTTCGCCTACGTGCCGCAGGTCATGCTGGTTGAAGGCAAAGGTATTTTTGAATCCATCAGTCGCAGCATGTCGCTGGCGCGCGGCAACGTCAGGCGACTAATGGCGATCGTCTTCTTCTGTTCGTTTGCGACCTATTCGGCGCTCATGATTCTGATTATCCCGCTCGGCTGGTATGGCTATCTGCATGGCATTGACCCATCGCCCTGGCTGGAAGCGGATTGGCCCATCTGGTACGCGATAGGCTATAACGTGCTCTGGCAATCTAGCCTGATCCTGCTCGCGCCCGTCTGGATGCTCGCGCTCTCGCTGCTTTACGTTGACGAACGCGTGCGGCATGAAGGCTACGACATAGAGCTGATGGCCGCGCGCAGGCTCGGAGAGATGCCGCATCTCTCGGGCGGACACATTTCCCCCTTTGCTCCGGCTCTCGTCACCGGAAGGCAAACGCCGGTCGCCGTCGCGCCGCCTCCCAGATTTCGACCCGATTCCACACTGGGCCTGCGTTGAGGCTGACAAATTTCGGGCAAAGAACGTGTCTCAAACAGCTTTCAAATATCTACGCCAGAGCATCGCGCGGCCACTCTCAATCAACCGGATGAAAGAGCCGCGTCCATTGATGATGAAGAAGCTACTGCAATCCATCCTCGCCGGCATTGGACCAGGCGCACGGAAATTTATCTGCGCCTCACTCTTCATCCTCGCTGCTGCCAGCCTCGCCAGCGCCGCGACGCTCTACGCGTACAGGCAGCGCGTCCACTCTTCTGCCGCACGGCTCGATTCGCTTTCGCAGTGGACCAATGGAGAGGCAGAGGAAAACCACGCGGCGCGCGAGCGGTCTGCCCTAGCAGAAGTGCGCCAGTCCCTGCCGCCGGAAGAGAGCGTGGAGTGGCATGGCGAGACGACCCGTGTGGATAACAACTGGCTCCATGAAGAACTGAAAAAATTCGAGCAGCTACAACCCTCCGACCCTAAGAGATACCTGACGCTGGCGCGCACAGCCGAGCGTCTTTACGCTCTGGACCAGCGGCTCGAAGAGATGGAGAAAGGGACTGCGGCGGGCGAGGGCGCGAGTAAGGATGAAGAGAAAGCCCGCCTGGCCTCCATCCTGCGCCGCGAAGAGTATGGCAAAAAGGTCCAGGAAGAGGGCGCGCTGAGCAGCCTGCTGAGACGCATCCTGAAGTGGCTCGGTGATCTCTTTCCCGATAGCAAGCCGCTCGCGCGAGGCCCCGCCACCGCCGCCTCACGCATCGTGCAAATCGGCGTCTACGTGCTCTCGCTGGCCGTCATCATCTACGTCGTCTGGCGGTTTGGGCCGCGCCTGCTCGAACGCTTTCGCGCGGGCAAGAAGAAGGAGAAGCGGCGCGAAGCGCGTGTCGTGCTCGGCGAGCGGCTGGAGCCTGAGCAGACCTCCGCAGACCTGCTGCTGCAAGCTGAGAGCCTGGCTCGCAGCGGCGACCTGCGCGGCGCAATTCGCAAAGGCTACATCGCATTGCTCTGTGAGCTTGGCGACCGCAAGCTCCTGCGCCTCGCCCAACACAAGACCAATCGAGATTACCTGCGCGATGTCAAAGGCACAGAGCCGCTCGGCACGGAGATGCAGCGGCTGACAAATGTTTTTGAAAATCACTGGTACGGCCTTGCGCCCGCGACCCCCGAAGACTGGTCCAGCTTCCGCACAGGCTTTCAGAGGGCGCTCAGACAGTGAATAAAAGAAGAGTGCTGAGTGCTGAGTTAAAAGCTCTGCTCTTCTTACTCAGCATTTAGCACTTGATACTATGCGGCAAAGACTCGCTATCTTTATCACTATCGCGCTGGTGCTGTTGGTGCTCATTGCGCTCAATGCCGCGTCGTATGTGCCTGTCGAGCGGAAGGAGGATTCGGAGTGGATGCCCGACCGCTCGACCTACAATTCGGGCGCGACGGGGACACGCGCGCTCTATGATTTTCTGTTTGAGTCAGGCCATCAGGTGATGCGCTGGCGTGAATCGCCCTCCGCCCTGCTCAGCAGCCGCAAAGCCAGGCCGACGACCTTTGTCATCATCGGAAAAACGATCGTCTCGTTTGACCGCGCGCAGGCCGAGCAGCTTCTGCGCTGGGTCGAGCAGGGTGGCCGCCTCGTCATCATAGACCGCAGGGCTGATGCGCGACTGCTGCCGCCTTCCGGCGACTGGCGCATCTCGACCGAGTTGGTCCAACAACCACAGATAGACACGCCCGCCGATAACGCGGAAGAGCTGACGGCTGGCGTCAAGCCCGCGCGTATCCTTCAGCCGACACCTTTCGTCCGCAAAGTCGAAACCGTCATGCCTTCGCGCTTCGCCGGGATCATCAAGGTCCTGCCCGAGCACGTCGAGGCGAAGAATCAAATCCAGGGCGCTCCCGCGTCTACGGAAGAGGGTGATGAAGCCGAAGCTCATGAAGACGAGTCCGACGAGCCTGCGCCGATCTTCGGCCAGCCGCGTAAGCCCGTGGTGGTTTCTGCTCCGCCGATGCAAGGGGGGAAGCCCATCTCGCCCGCGCCGCTGGTCCAGCTTGCAACCGAGCGCGGCGCGATTCTGGTTGATTACCCCTACGGGGCGGGACGCATCGTCGTCTTGAGCGATCCCTTCATCGTCGCCAACAACGGCATCAGCCGCGCGGACAACCTGCTGCTCGCTGTCAACGTGATGACAAACGCCGGCGGGCTGATTGCCTTCGATGAATATCATCAGGGCCACGCCGCAACACAGAACGAGCTGCTGGCTTATTTCGAGGGCACGCCAGTTGTCCCCATGCTCGCGCAGGCCGCGCTCATCCTGCTGGTCCTTTTGTGGACCAACGGACGACGCTTTGCGCGACCGCTCCCGCTGCCCACGGTTGACCGTCGCTCAAAGCTTGAATTCGTCGCTTCGATGGCGGAGCTGCAACAACGCGCGCGCGCCTACGATCTCGCCATAGAGAATATTTACGGGCGGACGCGTCGCGTGCTGGCGCGCTATGCGGGCGTTGATAATAAGCGTTCGCGCGCAGACATCGCGGCGGGCGTGGCGGCGCGCTCGTCTTTGAGCCAGCAGAAGATAGAGATGGTGATGGCCGAGTGCGAGCACGTGATTAACGGCGCGCCTGTGGATGCGCGCAAGGCACTACAGATGGTCGCGCGGCTGCGCTGGCTGGAACGCTCACTTGGGTTGCGCATGCGCTCGCGCGAAGTCCGACAGGCCAAGGAGATGTCCGGCTGAAAAGAGCCTGGCAGCGGTTTGGTCCAAGCTGGATTTGTCCGGCGCGCGCGTGCGCAATCGTAGAAGAATGCTCTACACTGATGCTCTAAAATTTTCTTGAAAGGACAGGACCGAAATTGGCCGGTCAACGATGGATGAGAAGTTAGCTGATCTTCCGTACAGTCTTTGAGAGTTCATCGTTTATCGCTCATCCTTCATCATCAAGACATGCCGCTTGAATACGTCTCCTCAACCGTCGAGCATATCAGGACGGAGCTACGCAAAATCATTGTCGGCCAGGACGAGCCTATCGAGCAGATTCTGGTCGCGGTGCTGGCAGAAGGCCACGCGCTGATAGAGGGCGTGCCCGGCACGGCCAAGACGCTGACTATCAAGACGCTGGCGCGCATCATCGGCGCGGGCTTTAGTCGCATACAATTTACTCCCGACCTGATGCCCTCGGACATCACGGGAACGAACGTCTTTAACATCTCGACTTCCGATTTCACTCTGCGGCGTGGTCCAATCTTCACAGACATGCTGCTCGCGGACGAGATTAACCGCACGCCTCCGAAGACGCAGGCCGCCCTATTGGAAGCGATGGAGGAGCGGCAGGTGACGATTGACGGCGACCAGCATCAGCTCTCGCCGCTCTTCACCGTGCTGGCGACGGAAAACCCCATCGAGTACGAAGGGACTTACCCGCTGCCGGAAGCTCAGCTTGACCGCTTCCTTTTGAAAATCATCATCGGCTATCCGACCGCGCAGGAAGAGCAGCAGGTCATCGCTAACTGGGACGCAGGCTTTAACGCGCGCCGTCTCGAACAGGTGAATATTCGCCAGCTCCCCGAAGGCGATGCCATCTCGCGCTGTCGCATGGAGGTGCGCAACGCGCACGTAGAGCCTGGCGTGCAGAACTATATCGTGGACATAGTGCGACGCACGCGCGCGCATCCTTCGGTCCACTACGGGGCCAGCCCGCGCGCCGCCGTCGCACTGCTGCTCGCGACCAAAGCCTTCTCGGCCCTGCGCGGGCGCGAGTATTCCACGCCCGATGATGTGCGTGACATCGCGCGTCCTGTCCTTCGCCATCGCCTCAGCCTGCGCGCCGAAGCCGAGCTGGACGGCGCAACGCCCGATGCCGTCATCACGGACATCTTGCAGGCCGCCGAAGTGCCCAGATAAAAGAGTGTGTCCCGTAGATGCTTTTCGCTCCACACATTTTTTAAACTCTTTCGCACACGATGAGATTCGTCTTTACCAGACTCTTTTATGCTCTGCTCGCGGCGGGCTTTATCCCTCTCTCGCTCTCGTGGGGAAGACCCGCTCTGCGCTGGGCTACGCTCGCCTATGATGTGGCGCTCCTGCTCGTCGCCCTGATAGATGCGCGCACGAGCCGTTGGCCCAAAGGCTTGAGCATCGAGCGTGAATTCGGCGGGCGCTTCGCCGTCGGCGCGGAGACAGAGGTACGCCTTAATGTTTTGAACAACACGCCGCATCCTTTGACTATCAAAATCAAGGACGAGTACCCGCCCGAGATGAAGCTGGCGGGGCTGCGCGAAGCTCGCTTGCGTCTTGAGGCGCAGACTTCTGCGGCGCTCGTTTATGGGCTGACACCTCCCAGGCGCGGACATTTCAAGTTCGGCCTGATTGCCGTGCGCTATGTCTCGCGTCTGGGACTCGTCTGGTGTCAGACCGAAACGGGCGCTCACTCGGAGGTCAAGGTTTATCCGAACATGCGGCGCGCGCGCGAGGCTGAGCTAAAGGCTCTCGGCGCTCGTTCCCTGGTCGCCTCGCACCGTAAGACGAGCTGGCGCGGCGAGGGTAGAGAGTTTGAATCGCTGCGCGATTATGTGCGCGGCGACGAGCTGCGTCATATCTCCTGGACGGCGACGGCGCGCAGGGGAAAGCTGACAACGCGGCAATACCAGATTGAGCGCGACCAGACGATTATCATCGCGATGGACGCGGGGCGCTTGATGACGGCGCGCATAGAGCAGGAGACCAAGCTTGATTCGGCTGTGCATGCGACGCTGGCGCTGATGAGCGCGGCGGCGCGTGGCGGCGACAACGCAGGGCTGGTCGTCTTCGGTCGCAGGATTAGAAACTATCTGCCGCCGGAGCGCGGGCGCGAGCACATGGATGCCGCGCTCGAAGCCCTGCACGATGTAGAGCCGGAGATGATAGAGCCTTCCTACGCGCGCGCCTTCGAGTTTATCGCCGCCAACTGCAAGCGCCGCGCGCTGGTCGTCGTCCTGACAGACCTCGTTGATGAAGAAGGCTCGCGCGAGTTGCTTACCTCGCTCAGAATCCTGCGCCCGCGCCATCTGCCTCTCGTCGTCACCATAGCGGACCGTGACCTCAAGGCGGCTGTCCGCGATGTGCCTTCGGACGCGCGCAATCTCTTCACGCAATCGGTCGCGGAAGAGATTATGTACCAGCGCGAAACGGCGTTGCGGCTCGTGGAATCGCAGGGCGGGCTGGCCCTAGACGTGACGGCGGCGGCGCTCGCGCCATCACTCCTTGAAACTTACCTGCGCGTCAAAGAGCGCGGGCTGCTTTAAGATTTTAAGCTGCGGGACGAGGATTGAAATACTGGACCACAGATGAGGTTAAGAGGTCAGCTCTTGCCTTCATCTTCTCTTCCGGCCAGGAGCAGATAGCTGTAGAGAGCTATGCCTGTGAGGGCGGCGACGCTGAATTTGAAGGCGTGCGGAATCAGGAGTGGAGAGATAAAGCCTTCTATCATGCCGGCGACGACGAGGAGCGGGACACAGCCCGCGATGAGGCGTATCGCATCCATCCCGCGCGTCTTGAGCGAGTCTGCGCGCGAGAGGTCGCCGGGCATCAGGATGGCGCTGCCGACGAGCAGCCCCGCGCCACCCGCCAGAAAGATACACGACAGCTCTATCACGCCATGACCGATCATAAAGGCGACGAGATCATTGCCGTATCCGGCGCGATAGACGAGCGCGAGAATCGCTCCGATTAAAGCTCCGTTGTAAGCCATGATATAGAGCGTGCCAACGCCAAGCAGCGCCCCAAGCGCGAAGGCGTAAAACATGACCTGTATATTATTGGTCATGATAAAGGTCGAGCCGATCTGGTTGGCTTCGTTCAGCTCTTCCCACCAGTGCACGCGCGCCTTGACCATGTAGCGAAAAGCCGGAGGCACACCCGCGAACTCGGAAAACTCCGCATCACGCCAGGTGCCTATAAAGCCGACCAGCCCGAAGAAGAGAAAGACTATAAAGGCCAGCGCCGTGTAGCGAAAGGTGCGGCGGAAGGTGCGCGGGAAATCGCGCACGAAGAAATCGCGAAGCCTGCGTCCGCCCTGCGCATCGGCCTGGTAAATGCGCCCGTGCGCGCGTATAACCAGGCTGTTGAGATAATTGACCAGACGCGGGTCGCGCGATTCGGCGCGTGCGATGGCGAGGTCCGAAGCCGTGCGCCTATAGATGTGGCCCAACTCGCGAACCTCCGCGCGATGCAGCCTGCGCAAAGGCGAACGCTCAAGCAGTCGCAGCAAATCTTCCAGGCGCTGCCAGGCGTTCTTACGCTCAAGTATGAATCTGTCCGAAGGCATAGAGGCAGAAGACGGTCCGGCGTTAACCAACAACATCCAGATTATAGAGAACGAAAAAACTGTTGGTCCAGAACGCGCGCAGCCTACTCCATGACAGGCGGGCGGCCTCCGCTGCCCTTGCCGACATTGAGGACAGCCATCACACGCGCGGCGGCTTCGCGTCCGGTCTCTAACATCTGTCGGTCAGAGCCGCGTATGGAGGGAATCTGCCCGCCTAAAACAGAGCGTGAGGCGCGAGCATAGACGCGCCCGTGCGCTTTGACCTTGGCCGTCACGGGAGAGAGGACGACGTAGTTGAGGACCAGATCGTCAGGGTCAATCTGTTCGATACCTGTGCGCCCGTAATCGAATCTCTCGGAGCCTAGCTGCAACTGGACCACGTAACTTTCGGTCTCCTTCTTGGCGCGAGCATTGGCTTCGCTCCGACTCATATTCCTGTCGGTCGTAATCGTCACGCTGGGTGCCTCTCTAAAACGCTCGAAGAATCCGGTCCAGACCCTGTCCGACATGTAGAGCGGGATGTTGGCCGACTGGCCCAGCGAATCCAGCCCGACAATAATCGTCTGTTGCTGCAGCGCGGGTTTTGGCGAGGGCGTCGGGTCTGGCTCAGGCGGGAGCGGGACGCTGGCAGGCGAGCTGACGGGCTTGCGCACGCGCCGCCCGGATTGTCCAAGCCCCTCCGGCTCAGCAGCGCAGGCGAAGAGGATGAAGAGCAGTAGAGTAAGAGTCAGTCTGCCCTGCCTGTTCGATAAAAATGGAAATCTCTGCGGCTTGCTCATTTCAGCTTCGCTGCCTTTCTTCCTGGCCTGTAGCAGGATCGAAGACCTGCTCAAGATGGTTCTTCAAGTGGGCTATGTAATCGCGCATAAAATATTCGAGCGTGGCAGGCTCGCTCCGGTCCACTCTCTGCCAGGCAATCTGGTCTAGGTTATGTTTGGCGCGCAGCCTGCGCCGCGTCTCCTCAGGCGCTTTCGACATCAAGTGCATGAGGTGCAGGTTATAAGCCTGCCAGAGGCGGACGAGCAGCGGCCATGACTCTTCATTGTAACACTGCACGGCGACCCATGCTTCCTGATCGTATCCCGGAAAGATGAGGTCTTCACTAAGCTGCGCACGGACGAAGCGTTGATGATTGTTCGAGGCGGAATCAATCAGATGGCCGATGATCTCTCTGGGCGACCATTTGCCTGCCGAGCGCGGCGCGCGTGTTTGCTCGTCTGGAAGCAGGAGCAGTCGCGCGGCGGCTGTCTCAATCGTGAGCCTGAAATCCTCAAGCACTTCCTTCATCGAAGAGCTTCTCCTGATTGTCTGAGCTTGTCAGATACTCAAGGGGTCCTGGTCCGTTAAGTATGCCAGCAACTCCTGTTTGAACTGGTGGTTGTCGAGCCAGCCCCTGACCCTCTTAATCTCCGCGTAATCCTCTTCGCCGAAACGGCGTATATACATCTGCTCAAGACGCCGCTTGCGCTCTTCCCTGTTGACCGCCGCCTGCCATGGCGCTGTGAGGATCGCGTGTATATCGTCGTGCAGGTTTCTAGCCTTCAAAGCTTCCCACTCGTTGCTGTCAAACCAGATGCCTTTACAGCCCGGGCACTGGTCCAGCGAGAAACTAAGCCCGCGCCCGACCCTGTACTGGAACATGAGGCTCTTGCATTCGGGACACCAGCGCATCTCGTGCGCTTCCGGTAACGACTCACCCTCGGTCGGCTCTGTTCGCTCGGGCAGATTAGGCCCGTGCTGTTCGAGCCATTTCCAGTAGGCCAGCCCGCGTATCCAGTTGCCGCCACACCGCTCGCATTTTAAAGATGAGAGATTTGCTTCAAGCTCTGTCGAGAGCATCTCTGTAGTTTTACAAACAGGACAGTTCATCTCTTCCCCTTGTAATCTATTTAAGCTCGCGCCGCCTTCCCAGGCATAATTAGAAAAAAGCGGCAGGCTAAGCTTAACAAAATCACACGCCAGCAAGCGAGCGCCACGGCCTTGTTCTCGCAAGACGAGCTATCAATCATTGTCTGATGCCGCCGCAAGTCTATAAAATGAGCTGTTCAAATTCCGCGCGGATTTCTTCAGAGCTAAGCTCTGAAGAATTAAAAGCGAGGGCTTGAAGATAGGGGAGAGGGATGGAACGTCTCGTCGAGTGTGTACCCAATTTCAGCGAGGGCCGTAAGGTCCAGACTATCGAGCGGCTGGCGCAGGAGATCGAGTCGGTCGAGGGCGCAGCCGTGCTGGACATGCACATGGATGCGGACCACAACCGCTCCGTCATCACGTTTGTCGCGGATGCCGAGGTGGTCGCCGAAGCGGCTCTGCGCGTGGTGGCGCTCGCCTCCGAGCTGATTGACCTGCGCGAGCACAAAGGGGAGCACCCGCGCGTCGGCGCGACGGACGTGTTGCCCTTCGTGCCCGTGCGCGGCGTGACGATGGAAGACTGCGTACAGTTGGCCCACGAGGTCGGCGAGCGTATCGCGCGCGAGCTGATGATTCCGGTCTACTTTTACGAGCGCGCCGCGCGTAGGCCCGACCGCGTGAATCTGGAAGATGTGCGCCGCAAGGGTTTTGAAGAGCTGCGCGATGAGATTGAAGTCATCCCCGCGCGTGCGCCCGATTTGGGCGAGGCGCGTCTGCACGAACGCGCGGGCGCTGTGGTCGTCGGCGCAAGACCCTTTCTCATCGCCTACAACGTCAACCTGCGCACGACCGACATCTCTATCGCCAGAAAAATCGCCAGAGCCGTGCGCGGGCGCGACGGCGGGCTGCGTTATCTCAAGGCGCTCGGCTTCGAGTTGCGCACACGCGGGCTGGTCCAGGTCTCCATGAATCTTCTGGACCATGAGAAGACCTCTCTTCATCATGCTTTTGAAGCGGTCAGGCGCGAGGCCGCGCGCTATGGCGTCCCTGTCGCCGGAAGCGAGCTGGTCGGACTCTTGCCGCAGGCCGCGCTCAATCGTGCGGCAGACTATTTTCTACAACTTGAAAACTTCACGCCGGGCGTAGTGCTTGAGAACCGTATAGAGGCCGCATTCGCGGGCAAGGGCGAGAAGGAGACTGTCAGGGATTTTGTTTCCGAGGTGGCGAGCGGCGAGCCTGCTCCCGGAGGCGGCGCGGCGGCGGCGCACGCGGCCAGCCTCGGCGCGGCGCTCGGCGAGATGATCGCGCATCTCACCGCCGGAAAAGAAAAGTATGCCGAGGTCGAAGGGGAGGTGCGCGAGGCTCTGGTCCAGTTGCGCCCCCTTCGTGCGCGATTGGGGCGCGCCGCACAGGATGATGCGGCGAGCTTCGAGAGCGTCATGAATGCGCGGAAGCTCCCGCAGGCGAGCGAGGATGAGAGAGTCTTGCGCGCGGGCGAGATAGAGGCTGCGCTGAAGGGCGCGGCGACCGTGCCGCTCGAAGTGGCGGGGGTGGCCGTGCAGGTCCTGGAGCTACTGGAAACGCTCGCCGAGATAGGCAACCCGAACGCTCTTTCGGATGCCGCCACGGGCGCGCAGCTTTCGCTCGCAGCCGTCGCTTCGGCGCGTTACAACGTCCTCGTCAATACGGCTGAGATTGAAGATGAAGAGTTCGCTGCCGAGCATCGCTCACGCGCGGACGACCTGCTGGAAAGAGCCAGGGAATTGGCCTCGCGCGTCGAAGAGATGTTGATGGATTCGATTAGCTGAGCTTAGCCGTCCGAGTCCTGCACGGATGTTGTCGGGTCGGCCAGGCTGTTGAGATATTCGATAAAGCGTTGGCGGTCGCTGATTGAGGTAATCTGCGCGCCGATCAGATAGCCTTCCGCGAAGATGCTCTTCTGCCTGCCTTCGCCGAGCCGCTCGTAGCGCACTGGCCGGGCCTGTATCTCGACTGGTCCAGCCGGAAGAAAAAGCTCTATCCGGAGAGAGTTGCCTTCGTCCTTGAGATAGCTTTCGTCAATCTCCGCGACGGGAATAATCAACGCCAAGCCCGTCTCGCTGATGTCCTCTGTCTGGCCCACCAGATTCAGCTCACGCGGAGCGCGACCCTTACGCATGTGTGGTCCAACCAGTTGCACGCTGAACAGCAAATGCGCCTTGAGCTGCGTCTTGTGGCGCGGAGATAAGCGTCGCTCGTTATTCATCTTTGGCCTCGGGTTTCTTGAGATGAGGTGGGCGTCTGCTTCCGATCTCAAAAGGTGCTGCGGAACCTTTGACAGCTTCAACTATATCATTGCGGGTGACGGGCGGGACACTAAAAAAATTCGCTTCAACGACGACTGATTCGGAGTATGAACTTTTGCGGCGTTCAGCCCTCTTCACAAATGCTTCTTAAAGAATGAAGCGATCTTCCAGCCATCCATGTAGACCCAGGGCTTTTCGCCGCTCGTGTAATGGCCGCAGGGGAGCCATGCGACATCGAGCGGAATCCCCAACCCAAGAGCTGCGTCTATCACATCTTCCGAGAGGTCTACGGGAAAGGTCAGGTCCTGTCGCGCGGCGATAAAACGCATCGGTCGCGCCCTCATCTTCAGCAGGCGTTGGATAAAGGGCAGCGGGCTGATGGGCAGCCAGTATTCGCGTAGCTCCTCAAGCCCGACTTCATCGCCGAAACCTGCGCGCACGTGCGCGGTCGAGATGCCGCGCCAGACCACGTCTGCGAAATAACCTGAGACGTGATTGAAGACGCCGACATCTATACGCTCTTCATGAGCGTAAGCCAGAAAGGCCGTGCATGAGCCGATGCTTGTGCCCATGATGCCGATGCGATTGTAGCCGCGCTCTTCTATCAACCAGGAAACGGCTGCGCGCGCATCAAGCACGGCCTGCCTGACGGATTGAATCGTGCGCCCTATATTCGAGCTGACAAGATAATCCGCGCGTTCCAACTCGGGCGGCCGGCGCGCTTCATGATAGGGCAAAGTCAAACGCAGCGCGGCGATTCCAAGACGATTGAGGACACGGCAGAGCGCGACGTGGCTTTCAGCAGATGCGTTCCACTGAGGCAGGATGACGACCGCCGGACGATGCGCCCCGCCGTCCAGGCGTTTCTCAGGCGCGGGAAAGAAACGCGCATGCACTATGTTGTTTTCAGGAGAAGGCGTGTGCACAGCGCTGGTCCAGGTCAGGCGCTGGCCTTCGAGTTGATAATCCTTGACGGAGGGCAGCGGATAAAATTCTTCGCTGCGCTCAAGGACGCGCATTGTGTGCTGGCGTAAGAGGCTGCGCGGGTCCGCGCCGTTGAGGTGCTCGGTGATAAAAGACGTGCCCCATTCAAATGGGCGCACGACCCTGTTCTTATCGCGCTGTGAAAGATGGCGCTCGCGCGCTCGAATCAATCTACCGAACAAGCTCTTGACTGCCCCTTAAACCATCTGAAGATTGCCCGCTTAGTTTCGGGAAGCAGCCATCCTAAAGAAAACCCGTGCAAAAGTAAAAGGCAGGAAAAAGTGGAAGGCGAAAGATGGAATGGGCGTTAAAGCATCAACGCGTGAATCGTCAATAGAAAAAGCATTTATCCGTTGACGATTCACGCGTTGATGTATGGACCAATTATTTACGGGTGTTGCAGCCAGAGGTTATAGCTGCCGCTCCCGCTGTATGAGTAGACCTGCCACATATAGTAGCCGGCTGTGCCCGTGTAGGAAACATCCTCGTTGGAGGTCGCGCTTTCGCCGCGAGCGACGATGACCCAGGTCGAGCCGTTCCACTTTTGCAGGTAGAGGTCAAAGTCCGCGCCGGAAGCTGGTCCACGCAGCCAGCCTTTGTGAACTCCGCTCACGCTGCTGTAATAGTAGGTGCCGTTCGGCTGGTACTGATAACTGCCAGTGCCTGTCAGCGAGCCTGTGTAGAGCGTGCAACCGGTGCAGGGCGCGCCGCCACCGCCGCCGGTCGTGAGCAGCGAGTAGAGCAGGCGATTGGGCGAGCCTGTGCCGATGCCCGTCAGATGGCCTGTCGTCGCCGTGCTGGTAATCGCGCTGGCGACCGTGGAGGGTGACGCCGCGGGATTGTTCTGCAAGTAGAGCGCCGCTACGCCTGTGACATGCGGCGTTGCCATCGAAGTACCGCTGATGGTGTTGGTCGCCGTATCGCTTGTGGACCAGGAGGAGGTAATGCTTGAGCCAGGGGCGAAGAGGTCCACGCAAGTACCGATGTTGGAAAAATCGGAGCGGGCATCCGTGCTCGTCGAAGAGCCGACGGTGATGGCTGCGGCCACGCGCGCGGGAGAATAGTTGCAGGCATTCTGCCCGTAATCGTTGCCCGCCGCGACAGCGTAGGTCACGCCCGAGTTGATCGAATTCTGCACGGCGTTATCGAGCGCAGTGGATGCGCCGCCGCCCAGACTCATGTTCGCGACCGCCGGTCCAGTTCCATGATTGGCTGTCACCCAGTCAACGCCCGCGATGACGGTCGAATCCGTCCCGTTCCCTGCACAGTCAAGCACGCGCACGGCATAAAGCGTCACGCCCTTGGCAACGCCATAAGTTGAGCCGCCGACTGTCCCCGAAACGTGTGTCCCGTGGCCGTTACAGTCGTTGCTATTCTGACCGTCGCCCATCGCGTCATAGCCTACGACGGCGCGACCGCCAAACTGCGTATGCGTCCGGCGAATCCCTGTGTCTATGATAAAGGCTTTCACGCCAGAGCCGGTCGGCGTGTAGTTGTAGTTACCGTTGAGCGGGAGGTCTCGCTGGTCTATCCGGTCCAGACCCCAGGTCGCGCCGGTCTGCGTCGTCGTGGCATGGACAACGCCGTCCTCTTCGACAAACTTGACACGATAATCTTCACTTAAAGCAGTGGCCTCGGCCTCCGTCATCTCGACCGAGAAACCGCTGATCGCGTGTTTGTAAATGTGTTTGAGCTTTCCGCCGTAAAGCGAAGCCATCCCGGCGGCGATGTCCGGGGCGAGAGAGAATTCGCCCTTCTGTCCCACGGCCCAGTCTTCGAGCACGACGATATACTGGTTGGCAATCTTATTCTCTTTCTTGCGAAGCTTATTCTTAGGACTCTGGCTGCTGGCTGGTCCGGAAATAAACATCATCACGCAGAAAGCTGTCAGGATAAGGAACGCTGCAAATTTCTTCATTTCTACTCCTCATGGTAGTCGTTGGGCTGGGTTGAGATGTTTGACGCACGCGTGGGGGCGAGCGAGTGAGCGGGAGGGTTCATAACCTTGATAATGAAGAGTTCGCTTCATAAAGAACGCGGCTCGGAGTAAAAGGCACAAGGATAATTCTTTCGGCCTCGAAGGATTCATCCGAGCCAAACCCGACGTTATGTGTAAGCTTTCAGAAAAACCCGAAATTGAGACGTGAGAAAGACGCTCTTGAAGCAACTGCCGGGCAGTTGGATTTGGGGGAAGGCGCAGTATAGCATTTTTCTGGTCCAGCGCAAGCGGGAACAGTATGCAGCCTTTGCTGAAAAGTTAAAAAGGGGTTGAGTGTCTTGTAGATACCCAACCCCTTTTGTCTTGCGCGGAGCGGCAAAAGCTACTGGCAAGTGCTTAGCTTGAACGAGTAGATGTAAGTGCTCCAGTTGTATGTGCCGTTGGCAGGCAGGTATTCAGTCGTGAAGACCATGGTGCAGCCGTCCACAGGGTCAACGCTCAGCGTGCTGTAGTCTCCCCAGCGCGAGAGCGTCGCCGTCTGTGAGCCGGTCCCGGCAAGGACGATGGTCTCGTTGCCCAATGTGCCCGCCGGGTCCGATGGTCCGCGATAAGCATAACGGATGCTCGGCTTGATGCTGGAGCTGGAGATGTTATAGCCGACAGCGATGCCGCCAGTCTTGTCCATCGCCGCACTCCCCATCCAGCGGTATTCGGCGGTGGGCGCGTATGTGCCCTGCTGATAAACGACAGGGGCCGCGCTTCCGAGTGTTTGACCCGTGGCATTGCGCAACTCGTACCAGCGTATGCCGCTGACGCCGTTCGTGGCTACGGAATGATTGATGACCATCGCTTCGTGAGTGCCGAAATTGCGGTAGCTCAAGCGATACATCAAACGGTCGGCCAGAGAATCAAGCTGCTGCGAAGTGCCCTGCTGTGGAATACAGACTCCGCCGCCGCAGGCTCTGCTGAAGGAGACGCCCGGAACAGTCGTCGGTCCGGTAAGCGTACCCGTCCCGGTGGTCCAATTGACAGCGTATCTCCAGGCATACAGGGATGTCGAGCTGATGCTCAGCAGAGGAATCGGAGAGCCTGCCGGGGGCAGCGTCGGGCCTTCGATGTCAGCCGGTTCGAGACTGTGGCTGCTGGTCGTCGCTGCGCAGATCTGCCTGGCGGAAGCGCCAATCAACATCTTGTCGCGCTCAAAGGCGCAGACCGTATGGCTGGAGAAGGTGCGACCGTTCCGATACATGTTGTAAGTAATGTAATAGCCGTCGCGCCAGACTCCCATCTTCGGATAGTCGTTGAAATCTCTTCCATAGGAGTAAGAATACCTGTGATAAGTTCCGGTCGGGTCAGGAGTGGTCGAGACTGCGACGCACTGCGTGTAGGGCTGCGAGGAAACGGCAAACTGCGTCAGCACCCAACGGTCGGCAAACTGGTCATACTGGACAATCGGGTCGCCGTCGTTGTAAGCCTCGCAGGGACCGCCGAAACCTTGCCAAACGACATTCCCCTGCTTCGGGAAACCAGCCACCAGGTTGAAACCTGTAATGCCATTGTTCGCATCTCGGGCCACAGTGTAGATTGAATAGCGCAGGTTGACCCACTGTACATAATGGTTGGGGCCGAGGTCGCCTGTGGTGTCGGGCGGGGCTACGCGATAGGCAGGGTCCACCGCAGTTCCGATAGTGGAGGCTTTCGGCGAGGCCGAAGCTCCAATCAGGCCAACGCCTCTTTCGGCCAACGGGTCAATAACCGAAGGGTTCGTATTGCCGACAGGCTGTGGGCTACCGGGCTTGAAATCTCTACCGGCTCTGGCAATCGGCTGTGCCCCTTCACGGTCAACCATCTCGCGCAGGGGGCGGGAGCTGGTGTCAAAATGTGTAGGTCTGGTTACTTCAGCGCGATGCTGCTCTCCCACGTTACTCTGACCGCGCACGATGGTAGGCGCAAACGCGATCAGACACAAAGCAAATGTAACTAGCGACGCAAAAACTCTCTTCATTGTTCCTCCAGAAAGATGGGCTGTGAGTGAGGTGGATGACACCCGCACGAGTGCCGTTAGACAGTGGGGGAAAAGATGACTAATCCGAAGATATTTACGCACAGTAAGAAACGTCGTGAGACACAAGAGGCTTGATGAGTCAGATACTATCAACGATAGTAGTTCCTGATGAGATACGCGATAGACCTACAAACCAGCCGCTATTCAGTTTTAAGTTTTAATCCCCATAGAACCGGCAGCTAAGGACTGCCAATCAAAGGATGGTGAAGTAGTATAGCCATAGTTTCTGGTCCAGCGCAAGCGAGCGCGAGCTAAGAAACAAAGATTTTTGTTAAACGCAGAATCATCCCGGCGTGGACGCAAGAGATTCTGACGCTTTCCTTTATCAAAATCATTGACCATAACCAGGATCAAGAATATAGTCTTGCGCGTTTGCCATTCTGGTAAGCTGAGTCGAATGCCATCAGCACTCCCTACAAATTTCAAGTTCGGCCTAAGTGTTACCCCCGGCGTGGCGAAAGCCCCGCGCAACGCTTTAACCCTATAAAGAGGAGACCCTACAGTGAAATTTAAGAACTATTTCTTGTTCAGCATGAGCGCTCTACTTGGGCTGGCAATCTCTGCCATGCCCTTGAGTGCTTTTGCTCAAGGCGGTGACAGAGACCTCGCGCCCGGTCAGAAAACCATTCACACGATTCGCACTAATCCCCAGGGGAATCCCATCGGTGAGGGGCTGGGCCAATCCAGACCAAGCGCCAAGCCCACCAGCAACAACGGAATCTTCTATGGCGGTGGACCATTGATGCTGGGTGTGCCGAGCATGTATTACATTTGGTACGGCAACTGGAGCGGCAACACCGCAACCAATATCCTGGTTGATTTTGCCAACAATATCGGCGGCTCGCCCTATTACAACATCAACACAACTTATTATGACGGGACCGGCACGCGTGTCACAAACGCCGTCGTTCTGGGAGGCCAGACCTTCGATACGACTTACAAATACGGCACGAGCCTGACCGATACCGCGATACGCTCAATCGTGACCGACGCGATCACCAGTGGCCGCCTGCCAAAAGATACAAACGGCATCTACTTTGTGCTCACTTCAGCCGACGTGACTGCCTCTTCGGGCTTCTGCACACAGTATTGCGGCTGGCACACCTGGGGAACAATCTCCGGCAGCGCCATCAAGTATTCGTTCATCGGAAACTCTGCCCGCTGCCCGTCGGCTTGCGCGGCACAGTCGGTTGGTCCAAACGGCAACGCGGGCGCGGACGGGATGGCCTCCATCATCGCGCACGAGTTGGAAGAGGCCGTGACGGACCCGCAGCCGCTTTCCGGTTGGGCAGACCGTCGCGGCGCTGAGAATGCTGACAAGTGCGCGTGGACTTTTGGCGCGACCTACACCACTGCAAACGGCGCGACGGCCAATATGAGACTCGGCACGCGCGACTATCTGATACAGCAAAACTGGGTCAACGCTCTGGGCGGCTACTGCGCCAAGAGTTACTAAACTGGTTGGCAGCTTAACCTTTAAGATTGAAATCAAGCAAAAATTGAAGCCCGCCGGTCTGACTTTCAGAGTTATCGGCGGGCTTCAGTTTTATTTGTGATGACGACAAGCGAAGAATAAATAGCTTGTTCTTTATCATCCATCCTTCATCATCTCTTTTTGTGAGACTCGAAGAGGCGGCGAATCATCTGCGGCAGGAGGAGCGAAGTTTGCAGGACGCTGCCTGTCGTAAAGCGGCGCGCGAGGCCGCGAAAGAGCATGGATGCCTGCGGCGTGTAGCCGAACCACCAGAGGTCGCGTAGGAATGCCAGGCGGTTGACGTGTATGTGCTGCGGCGTGACCAGCTCAAGCAGACCGAGCCGCCCGTGCGTGCGTCCCAATCCGCTCTGCTTGACTCCGCCCCAGGGCGTTTGCGCGAGTCCGTGCGTGTAGAGCACTTCGTTGACCATCACAGTGCCCGCCTCAATCCGCTCCGCCAGCCTTTTTCCGCGCGCGATGTTTCTGGTCCAGACGCTCGCCGTCAGCCCGAAAGAGCTATCGTTGGCGAGCCTGACAGCTTCATCTTCCGTCTCGAAGGTCATCACAGGGAGCACCGGGCCGAAAGTCTCTTCGCGCATGACAGGCATCGTGTGGTCTACATTGGTGAGCACGGTCGGCTCGTAAAACGGGCCATCGAATCCTTCTGCGCGCTTGCCGCCTGTGACGGCGCGTGCGCCTCTCTTGAGAGCATCGCTGACATGCTCGGCGACAGTCTGCATCTGCCTCTCGCTAGACATCGCGCCGATCTCCGTGCCCTCCTCTGTGCCTAGCCCCTGATGCAGAGCCTGCGTTTGTTCTATCACGCGGGCGATAAACTGCGGCGCGATCCTGGCGTGCACGTAGCAACGCTCGACGGAGGCGCAAGCCTGGCCCGAATTGCTGAATGCGCCCCACACGGCGGCCCCTGCGGCGAGGTCCAGGTCTGCGTCTTCGAGCACGATCATGGGGTCTTTGCCGCCAAGCTCGAGCACGACGGGCGTGAGGGTTTTGGCGGCAGCCTCAGCCACGCGTTTGCCTGTCGCAACGCTCCCCGTAAACATAATCTTGTCCACGCCAGCCTCTACGAGAGCCGCGCCCGTCTGACCGTCGCCCGTTAAGACCTGTAGCAAACCTTCAGGCAATCCTGCGCGCTTGAAGACTTCTCCAATCTTCAGCCCGACAAAGGGCGTCAGCTCGCTCGGCTTGAGGATGACGGCATTGCCAGCCATCAAAGCCATGACGACTTCGCCGAGCGGGATGGCCCAGGGAAAGTTCCAGGGCGAGATGATGCCGACCACGCCGAGCGGCTTGTAGACGATGCGCGACGTGCGCCCCATCAACCCGTACTGGCCTATATCAATCTTTTCGGGTCGGAGCAGGCGCGCCGTCTTGCGTGCGAAGTATTGCATCAGGTCGAGCGTCGGCGTCAGCTCCATCGAAAAGGCTTCGGCCACAGGCTTGCCTATCTCTCTCGAAATCAGCAGCGCGATCTCTTCTATCTCTTCGAGCACGATGCGGCGCGCGCGCAAAACCATTTGGCCGCGCTCCGCGTATGAGAGACCGGCCCATTTGAGCTGTGCGCGGCGCGCGAGCTTGACCGCTTCGGAGAGTTGCTGCGGTCCGGCCACAGGCACACGTCCTATCTCTTCGCCGGTCGCCGGGTTGAGCGAGACGACCTCGCGCGCTTCCGTTTTGTTGTTGAGAGTTTGAGCAACCAACTGTTTTACCTCGACCGTCAAATTATCGCTCAAAGAGGGTCGACAGCGTTAGTCAAAACGGTCGCCGCGCGAATATATTTTTGTCTCGCACGCGGATGCTCAGGTACAATCAAGGCTTGCCTTCATCAGGGGCGACGCATCTTATTCGGAGGAGTAAAGAGTCATGCCAAGACAGCAGCTCGCGGATTTCATCGAGCGCATGGGCCAGGATTCGGTCGCCATCATTCCCGGCGGACGCGAAGCCACACGCTCAAACGACACACAGTATCGCTTTCGACAGGATTCAGACTTTCTTTATCTGACAGGATTTGAAGAGCCTGACTCAATCGCCGTCATTACTCCTCAACAAGAGCAGAGATACACGCTCTTTGTTCGCCCGCGCGATCCTGAAAGAGAGATTTGGGACGGGCCGCGCGCGGGGGTCGAGGGCGCGGTCAGGGATTACGGCGCTGATGCGGCCTACCCTCTCGCAGAGTTTGAAGAGAAGCTCGGCGATTTAATCAACGGCGCGCAGAATCTCTACTATCTCATAGGCAACGGCAACAACGAGCTTGAAGAAATCGTCATCAAGCAGATACGGCGTATGCGCACGATGGGGCGCAAGGGCATCACGGCTCCGCAGGCGATTATTGATCCAGGCTCTATCCTCCACGAGATGCGTTTGTTCAAGACGGAGGAAGAGATTGCCTTGATGCAGCGCGCGGCGGACATCGCGGCGGAAGCACACCGCGAGGCGATGAAGGCCGCGCGACCCGGGATGAACGAGTATGAGATCGAAGCTCTCATCGAATATATCTTTCGCCGCAGCGGGGCCAACGCTCCGGCCTACGGCTCGATTATCGGCAGCGGCGCAAACGCGACCATTCTTCATTACATCAACAACAACGGAACGATGCGCGACGGAGACCTTTTGCTGATTGACGCGGGCGCTGAATATAAAGGCTACGCCTCAGACATCACGCGCACCTTTCCCGTCAGCGGTCGCTTCACTCCCGCGCAGCGAGACATCTACAACCTCGTCCTCGAAGCTCAAACTTCATGCATAGAGATGGTCCGTCCGGGCATCAGCATAGACGAGCTGCACCAGCGTTCCGTGGAGATACTGACGGAAGGCATGGCGCGCCTCGGTCTCTTGAAGGGCGATACTGAAGAGTTAATCAAGGAGGAGAAGTATAAGCAGTTCTACATGCATCGCCTGGGCCACTATCTGGGCATAGACGTGCATGACGTGGGACGCTATCACGTCGCGGGCGAATCTCGCAGGCTTGAGGCGGGGATGGTCAAGACCATCGAGCCGGGTCTTTATATCTCGCCTGAGACGAAAGACATTCCCGAAAAATATCTGGGAATCGGCGTGCGTATAGAAGACGACGTGCTCGTCACAGAGGACGGCTCGCGCGTGCTCTCAAAGAACGCGCCGAAGCAGGTGGAAGAGATTGAAGAATTGATGGCTCGCTGATTCAGAGCTGAGCAGGGCTGGACCAAAGATACTGGACCACTCGCGCGGGTTTTATCTTTAGGGAGTTTCGTCAAACGGCGATTGATGATAAGCGAGCCTCTCATCTTCAATCTTCCCCGGCGGGACTCTCTTCTTTTCTGGCTTCAAGGAAACGAATAAGAACAGATTTCAAAATCAGCCACCGCAGGCACAGAGACACGGAGAGAAGATAAATTAGAATGGGATAAGACTGTTCAGCTCATCTTTCCTGCTTATGCTCTGTCTCTCTGTTTTGTTCTCCGTGTCTCCGTGCCTCTGTGGCTCATCTTCCGGTTTTGAAATACTCTTTAAGTACTATTATGACTTAGGCTTTTCCTTCTCCTTCTCGCGCAGTTGCTTGATTAACTTCCTGATTCCTTCGGCATCGCGGCTGTCAGGCTGCGCTTTTAAAAATAGCTCCAGCTCGTTGGCGGCTGCGGCGTAGCGCCTTGTCTGGTTGTAGAGCAGGGCCAATTCCCAGTGTGCCTGCGGGATGGGTTGCGCCGCGCGTTTTCCTGCCAGCTTGAGCTGCGTTTCCGCCTCTTCGAGCTTGCCGCTGTAACGCAGGGCGATGCCCGTCCACATGATGGAATTGACGGATGCCGGATTGAGCTGGGCAGACTGGCGAAAGGATTCGACCGATTCCGCGTAACGCTTCAGATTAAACTCTGCGATGCCGAGCCAGTAGAAGCCTTCAGCACCCTTCGGGTTGACCTTGACGGCTCTTTCCAAAGCCTTGCGCGCCTCTTCAAATTCCGAACGCTTCGCATACTCTTCTCCGAGCCGTTCCAGCGCCAGGTAGTAATCAGGAAATATTTCGAGCGCCGATTTGAGACCCGTGATGCCCTGCTCGATGCGTTTTTTATCCAGCTCACTAACAGCCTTCGAGTAGCTCTTTTTCGCGTCCTCCGGGACATTCTGAGAGAAGACAACACCGGCGGCTGTCGTCGTCCTGCGCTCATTTTTGGGCCTGAGAAAAAAATCTACCTGTCGAAAATCCCCGCTCGGCCCGATGTCCTTGCCGCGATTAAGACTGATTAGCTCGACGCGCTGCATCTGTTCGGCATAGTCGCCCGACTCCGAGATGACCCTGATGTTAAAGACACCGGCTGAGAGCGCCCTGAAAATAAATTGCCCGGTGCCTGTGGTCCTGACTGTCTGCAAGACCGTATAGACATCGTCAAGCAGCTCGACGCGCACTTTTTCGAGCGGGCGTCCAGACGAATCGAAAACAATCCCCATAATCGTACTTTTACCCTGGACCAGTATGGCGGAAAGAGGTCTGGGGGCTGCGGCCACGGAATCCGTCAGAGTTAAATGAGCGAAGAGCGTCAGGCTGATAAACGAGATGAGCAACGGGCGTGTGTCTTTACTCATGGGAAATTCTCTTTTCTCAAAAGGGAAGGAGGGCCGTTCAGGTCCAAGCGCAAAGGGGAAGTGAAAATCCGCGGCAGCTCTTTGAAGAGAAGGTCAAAAATAGCTCAGCTATCAAGCCCATCCCGTCAAAAAGAATGGGCTTGATAGCTGAGGGTTAAGGTCCGGCTTAGAAGACGAATCTAAAGCCAAAGCGTATCTGCCTCGGAGTCTGGAAAGTCCTCGGCTGGTTATAACGCGCGTCCCTGGCGACGCGGCGAGGATCGCCCACAGGAAGATTGAATCCGGCGACAATCTGGCTGGTCAGACCGCCGTTGAAGATCGCGCGGATTGTATCGGTCTCGGCTGTCGCGGCGTTATTGAAACCGAACGTCCTGCCGGTCAAAGAATCCGGCGAGATGAGCTGGAAGACGCTCGTCACGTTATTCTCATTGAACGCGTTGAGCACGTTGACATCGAACTTGACAGCATACCTTCCGTCGTTACCGAACTTGTAGGTGTGCGTCAGCGCAAGGTCTGTCTGCGTGAAAGGCTCGCTGCGTCCGAGGTCTCCGCGACCAAAGAGGAAAACGTTCGCGCCGTAGATACCAATCTGCGTCGAGACGGGCGTCCCGCTCATCCCTATAAAGGCGGTCGAGATTTCCGTGCTGTTGTTCCCGCTGCTATCAAGCGTGTGACCGAAGAGGTTCTTCCAGTCAAAGGTGTAAGCGCCGAAGAACTTGAAGGCATGCGGGCGGTCCGTCGCAAGGCGTCCGTTGTCGGGCACGCCGTTGGGCGTGAACCCTATGTGCGGCAGGTCGAAAAAGCGGTTGACGTTCGGGCTGGAACGACCGACGCCGAGCGCATCCGGCTCGTCAGAGCTTGCGAGGCCGGAGTAGTTACCGACGAGCTTGCTCCAGGTGTAGCTCGCATTGATGTAGTAGTTACGCGAAAACCTCTTGTCCAGGCGGAACTCCAACGCATCATATTTGCGCTCGGCTTTCGGCGATGCCGGAATGCCGGGAGCAAAGGGCTGCGAGACAGCGCCGAGGCCGGGGTTGGCGATAAAGAACAGCTCGTTTTGAGCAGCATCGAAGAATCCAACGTCTTCAATGGTGCGGTCTAGCTGTTTGCGCGTGTAACGAGCGCCGAGCACGATGTCGTTCGTCAGACCATACTCCGTCCCAATCGTGAACTCTGTCTGGCGCGCGGCCTTGAGGTCCGGGTCCACGCGATTGTCGGAGGGGTCGTTCGACGGCACGCGGAAGTCGATTGGACCAACCAGCGTGTGCGCCAGCGCGTACTCTCTGGTGTAAGTGGTGTAGTTCGGGTCGGGCAGCGCGAAGAAGTACCTGAGAAGTCTGTCGCCGCCGAACGAGCCGCGCGGCAACTGGTATTTGAAGCGATCATAAAACTGGCCGTAGCTGCCGAAAATCTTCATCTTGCCAGTGCCGAAAACGTCATAGGCAAAACCAAGACGCGGAGCCAGCTTATCGGTCCAGCCGAACTTGATCGGCTCAGTCCCGGCTGCGAAGGTCGGGACATCCTCTTTCTCTGCGCGCAGCCCAAGATTGAGCGTCAGGCGCGTGGTCGGCTGCCAGCTATCCTGTGCGTAGACACCCGTATTTGTGCTGCCCGCCTTGCCCACCGTGCCGAAGTCCTGTAGATAGCCATAACCAGCCGACTGGCATGGACCCGACGGGCAGGTGTTGACACCGATACCGCGATCAGCCTGCGCCCAGAAGAGCCTCACTTCACCGATACCGAAATAGCCCTGGTCCACATCGTTGAAGAGTTTGTTCCACTGGTAGCCGAACTTGAAGTTGTGGCGACCGGCGACGTTGCTGACCAGATAGCTGAGGTCTGCGTCAATCGTCTTGCGAATAGAAATATCCTTGACCGTCTTGGTGATGTCCGAGACGCTGTTGAAGCCTGCGGCGCAAGGGTTGGTCGCAGGGACGCCAGCCGGGCTGCCGCCGCCGATGCAGCGTATACGCGTCACGGAAGGCACGCCGTAGGCGCTGTCTTTCTCATTAAGGTAGTTGCGTCCGAAGCGCGCGCTGAGGACCACATTCGGAGTCGGCGTCCAGACGCCGCTTCCGGTCACGTTGTTGGCCGCCACGCGTCCACCCAGTTGAGTAAAGTCTGTGGCTGCCGGAGCCGTGGCCGTGTATGAAGGAATCTGTCCGTGCTCGCGCTGCGGGCTGTAGGTGAAAGTGCCCGACAATCGCAGGTTGTCCGTCACCTGCCCATCGAGGCGCGCGAACGAATAGTCGTTCCGCAAGTCTCTATCGTAGTGACGGAATTCACCGTTGCGGAAAAGGAAATCGCGATGGGTGCTATAGAACTGCGGAGCAGAGCTAAGCAGAAACCAGAGCCTGTCCTTGACGACAGGGCCGCTTAACGTGGCGCTCGGGAAAAAGTTCAGGAACTTGTCTCCCGGCGGGTTGATGTAGGTCAGAACCGTTGAAGAGTTATCGAGAATCGTCGGGCTGGCCTGAAACTGTGGATCGGAGTTGTTAACTTTTCCGGTCAGCGTCTGGCGAGCAGAGAGCCTGCTGGTCTCAAACTGTAAGCCCATATCGCCGTGCCAGTCGTTGCTGCCAGCCTTGGTCACAACATTAATCACGCCGCCGGTCGCGCCGCCGTATTCAGCGTCGAAGCCGGAGGACTTGACCTGCACTTCCTGCACAAACTGGAAGGGCACGTTGTTGGTGTCGCGCAACTGGCCCGTGCGGAAGTTGGTCACTTCCGAGCCGTCAATGATAAAGGTGTTCTCTGCGCCGCTCGCGCCGTCAATCTGAAAACCGCGACTGAGCGGCTCGGCGCGCACGGCTGGCGAGAGTTGCAGCACGCTATCGAACCTGGTGCCTTTCGGAATCAACTGGATAGTCTCAGCCGTGATGTTGGTTTGAATTCTGCTACCGGTGGTATCTATGGCCGCCACGTCCGTCGAGGAGACAACCACTTCTGCCGAGACGCCGCCCGTCTGCATGGTGATGTCCGTCATGCTGCTCCTGCCAAGCTCGACCTGCACGTTCTCCTGCTTGGTGGAGGCGAAATTGCTGGCGCTCGTCGTGACGGTGTACCTGCCCGGAGGCACTTGCGGGACGCGATAGTGTCCTTCGCTGTCTGTCGTCGTGGTGCGATTGAAAGCAGGCCCTTCGACCAGGACGGTCGCGCCGGCAATCCTCGCGCCTTGCGCATCTGTGACGGTGCCTTCGATGCTGCCCGTCGTCTCCTGCCCAAACGCCACGGCGCTGAGCGAGATGCAGAGCGCAACCGCGATGAGCGAGGAGAAGATTCGTATGGAAATTCTCATAAGCATTCCTTTCTGATTTTGGCTCAAGTTCCGGACTATGTTTGAGAGTCTGTTGTTTACGTTCTTACGATTTTTCGTGTCTGCTAAAATTTCTCTCTCAGTCCTCACGAATGATTTTGCGCAAGCACTATGCCGTTAATCTTGTCGGTGTGAAGAAAGGGAGGTTAACGCATCGGGCTTCACTGGTGAGCCGACGAAATATTGCCGGATTTGGATTTTCAGTGAGTTGAAAGTTCGTGGATTTGGATATGACTCAAACACAATCGCGCTGGACCAGCCAGGGCTTACGAAATTTCGTAAGCCTTAAAGGGCCGCGCCAATTATTAATCCTGTAGAAGGAAAAGGTGCTTTGAGGCTATTCCATGCCAGCCGATAGCTCCGCCACAATCTCTCGCATCGCGGCGCGCGCCTTCTCTACTTCGTCCGTGCCGAATGAGACAGCGCCGACGACGGAGTGGCCGCCGCCGCCGTAGCGTTCGCAGATGGTAGCGATATTGTGACGGCGCGGGCGTGGCGCCCAGGGATTTGAGCCGACGGAGATTTTGGTCCGGTATGCTCCGCGCGTGAGGGCGACGGAGTAGGTGGTCTGCGGGTAGAGATAGTAGGGGATGAACTTGTTGAAGCCTTCCAAACCGTCATCCACGAGATCGAAGCGGACGACGCCGTTTGAATAAACGGCGCGGCGACGGATGGCTTCGAGTGTCCGGAGGTGCTGCGCGAGGATGGGCCGGAAGCGATGCTGGACTTCATCGCTGAGCGCCACATCATCAAGCGCGTGCTGTGTCAGTTGTCGTATGAGCTGCTCTATGAAATGGTCGTCCGGGTCGCTTTCAATCACCTGCATCAGTTGCAGGGCGGGCGCGGCCAGCTCCACACACTGCGCGGCGGATTCGTAGAAAGCGCCGTCAATGATATGCGCCCAGTGGACCAGCGGGTCGAGCATCGCATCATGAAAGCCAAAGCGCTCTCCGGCGATGGCCGCGATAAATTCCGTGCAGGACTTGCGCGTCGCGTCCAAAAATTTCCTGCCGGACTGGTCCTGCCTGAAATGCTCTTCATCTTCCGGCGTGAGAAAGGCGGACTGGTGATGGTCGAACCACCAGGTCAGCCGCGGCGAGGTCGAATACTTGAAATCAACTATGGCGTTCTCGTCGCCGTCAAACATCTCTTCATCAAAGAGAGAGCCGGGCCTGTGGACCATGCTCGTGTACTCGATGTCGGCATCAGGTTTGATGCTCTCTTGATAAAAGCGCGTGAAGACGGCTGCCGAAGCAACGCCGTCAAAGCAATGACCATGATAAAGGACGCGGAGTTTCATCTTGATAAGAAAGAGAGGATTACTTTACGGGGTCCGGCATGTTTGAAATCTGCCAGGCGATAAAGGCTATGAAG
The DNA here is from genome assembly GCA_036399835.1 of Pyrinomonadaceae bacterium. Lineage (GTDB taxonomy): Bacteria > Acidobacteriota > Blastocatellia > Pyrinomonadales > Pyrinomonadaceae > DASYML01. Next base: position 78,237 of record DASWMI010000122.1, read on the forward strand.
GCCAGCGCGATGAGCATGATGACAATCACCACAGGCTCTACGTGCAGCGGATTAGTCGCGCCCTTGTGATCTTCGACGAAGCCTTTGGGCAGCTTGAGCTTGCCCGTGTCCACGATGATCGAGCCGTTGTTGGCAACGGCCAGCCTATCAGCCTTCTCCTGTTCTTCGAGCGGGGCGAGCTGGTCAGAGAGCTTGGCAGTATCGCCCTTTTTTCTTCTGTGTTGCAGGAGGTGTCGCATCTTGGCGTTTAGAGCCATTTGATTTTCCTCAGAAACATGTAGAGGCCAAAGCCCGTCAGGACCATCGAGAGCAGCGCAAAGACATAGCCGTACTTCCAGGTCAGCTCAGGCATAAACGTAAAGTTCATCCCGTAGATACCCGCAATCAAGGTCACGGACATGAGGATTGTGGCGATTGAGGTGAGGCGCTTCATGACCATGTTCATGCGATTGCCGGAAACTGAGAGATAAGCATCCATCGTCGAGCCGAGCATATCGCGCAGGGTATCTATGGTGTCCGCGACGCGTATGATGTGGTCGAAGACATCTTGAAAATAGACGTGCGTCTCGCGCGCGAAGATGGGCTGCTCGCGTCTGAGCATGGTGTTGAAAACATCGCGCAGCGGCGTGATCGTGCGACGCAGATAAAGAAGCTGCTTCTTGATGCGGAAGATAGCTTCGATGGCTTCGGGTTGAAACTCGCCGAAGATTTGGTCCTCCAGATCGTCCATCTGCTCATTGAGGATGTCCAGCAGCGGCATGTAATCGTCAACGATGGCGTCAATCAATAAGTAGGCCAGCAGCCCCGCCCCGTGCTCCGCGCGGTCTATCCATTCGGGCCACAGCCTGCGAGCGGTTTCGATGGCGCGAATCGGGCGGCTGTGGACCGTGACCAGATAGTTTGAGCCGAGAAAAATGTTTAGCTCGCGCAGCTCCAGGTTATCGTGTGGACCAACAAGCTGCGCTTCATAGAGCACTATGAAGTAGTAGCCCTGATACTCTTCGACCTTCGGGCGCTGGTGCGTCTTCTGACAATCTTCAATCGAGAGAGGATGAAAGTTAAACTCTTCGGCCAGCTCTATAAAGTCCTGGCTGGTCGGGTCGTTGACATCGGCCCAGACGATGTTACGCGAAATCTCGCAGTGGTCGCTCAGTTCTGCGACCGGAAAATCGCGTATAAACTCGTGCGATGCGCTATTGAGGCAGGTTGTCGTAATCAATTTCTCGCTCCACCGAAACGGAGAAAACGATGAACTCGCAGGATGAGCTTGCGTGAAAAGCTATTGCCTCATGGATTCATTCTCAAGTGAATCAATGAGGCAATGCGTCAATCAACTGCTTTTTATTCATCATTCATTGCTATCGCGTCTACTGTTTGCAGGGTGTAATATCCTGGGCCTTGGTCTGCTCTTTGAGTTGAAGCTTGTTATCAAGGCCGAGGCGCTCGCGTATGAATTTTTCCGTCTCGGCCTCGATCAGCTCGCCGTTAACGACCCAGGCTTTTTCCGTCAACACGTCGCCCGCTTTTGAGAGCTTCGACGGCTCAAGAAAAATATTCCAGGGCGAACCCCAACGGCGCGTGTCGCCCGTCGCCTGGCGATAGCCGTAATGCAGGGTCTTGTCGCGCTCTTCGCGTGCTTCCGATTCGGAGACGACCGTGTAAGGCGGCCCGGCTGGACCAAAGAAAGTGCGCACGTCCGCACGCGCGCCATACTCGCTGACGCCCACGACCTCAAGACCCTGCGCCTTGTACTTCTCATAAAGCCTCGCCGCGACGGGAGCTTCGTTGCGCCAGTTGGGACACCAGGGGGCGAAATAGACGACCATCACAAGCTTCTTGCCCTGGACCAGCGAACGCAGGTTGACCGTCGAGTCGTCCTTCAGATTCTTGTAGGTCCAGTCTTTGTAGTTGACCGTCTTCTCCTGAAGCGGCGCGTATTCGTGCCCTTCCTGCGCGCGCGCGCCCGTAACCGGAAAGAGAAAGGCGAGGGCGAGAATTATAAGAGCGAAAAGCTTGTTCATCTTTGATACTCCAAAGGCGTATGCCGGATTGTTAGATGCCGAATTACCGTTTAAGAATATGAATTCTTTGGTGGCAATGCTCGTGCCTGTCATCTAGTTATTGTTCTTGGCGGTCGCGCGTGCTTCTTCGAGCAGCGGTTTGATGGCCGCTTCAAAAGAGGCGCGAGAGCGTGCGCCGATAATCTTCTGGCGAATCAGTCCGTCGCGGTCAATGATGTAAGTGGTCGGCAAACTGGGAATCCCGCCGAACTTGTCCTGCACACCTTCGCCGCCGAGCACGACCCTGTAGTCCTGCTTGACCTCGCTCTGAAATTGCCTCACGTCTTCGGCAGTGTCATCCCAGGCCACGCCGATAATCGTCAGACCGCTCGACTCCAGGTCATGCTGCATCTCGCTCAACTGAGGCGTCTCTTCCCTGCAAGGGACGCACCAGGTGGCCCAGAAGTTGAGCATCACAACGCGCCCGCGCAGCTCGTTCAAACGAAATTCCTTCCCGTCGAGCGACGGCAAGGCAAGCTCCGGCGCGGGCTGAAAGGCAGCCTTGTTGACAGGCGGCGGTGGAGGAGCGTTAGGAGGAGGCGCGCCCTTTTCGCCATACCAGGACGAGACCAGTTGCTCAGCATTGGGCAGGACGCTGGCGAGCGCGGCACTATTTAATTTCGTCGTCAGTCCGAAGACGACCAGTGTCCCGATAAGGATTAAAATAACACCCGAAACGACCTCGACCTTATGCAGGTGCTTGCGAAATCTTGAATAGAAGCTGAGGAATCTATTGATGCTCAGTCCGGTCAGAAGGAAGGGCACGGAGAGGCCCGCCGCGTAAAAGGCCGAGAGCACGATGCCTCGCTTGAGTCCGCCGCTGGTGGCCGCGAGACCCAGTATGCCGCCGAGGATTGGACCAATACAGGGCGTCCAACCGGCAGCGAAAGCCATCCCCAACGTCATCGAGCCGAAGATGCCGCGCGGCTTCTGCTGCGAGAAGAAACGCGTGTCCTTGTAGAGCATGCTGATCTTCAAGAGACCAATCAGTTGCAGACCGAAGCCGATAATCACCAGCCCGCCGATGACGCGTACCCAAATGTTGCTCGTGATAGAGCTGCCAAGCCAACCCGCCAGCGCGCCGAGCGAGACGAAGATCATCGAAAGACCTATATTAAAAGCGATGGAATTGACAATCACAGCGCGGCGCGCGGCGATGCGCGAATCGCCCTCGCCCTTCAAGCGGTCAATACTGACGCCGGAAATCAGAGAGACATAGCCGGGCACGAGCGGCAGCACGCAGGGCGAAAGAAAAGAGGCCAGCCCTGCTATAAAGGCGATGGTGACGGTGATGTTTGAGCCTTCCATAATGTCTCTGTGTACAAGTGATGCTCGGCGCAGGCGGGTTTGTTGCTTTCCTCAAAGCGGGTTGGTCTGGACCTGGCTCTCAAGCATCACTCTTAACGGAAAGAGTATACGGCTCGGATTATAGCAGAGGATTTCCCAACCCTGAAGAAAGGAAGGCGGGACGGCAGGGATGAGGGAGGAAGAGAAAAGATGAAACGGGAACGCATAAGCGCGGAATAAAAGAGACTCGCTTGCTTAGTTCATCCCGCGAGCTTATCCTTCAACGTTTTCCCTCGCATCCCTCATCCTTGCCTTTTTCCCCTCCGGATCAGCCACAGGCAGAAACCAATCAGGAGGGCGTAGGAGCGACCGGCGGCGCGTGAGGCGCGTGAGCCGCCAGTGCTGCGGGCGGAAACTTTACTCTTCGGCAAAACTCTTACGCGAAAGATTCAGCATGAAAGCAAGGCTCAAGAGCCTCAGCCTGCTGCACGCGCGGCCTTTGGACCAGCCTCTTCAAGCTCTTCAGCCTCGGCGGCTGCTTCGCTCTCGTTCTGCGCAAACAGGATGGAAGCCCTGTATCGCGTCGGGGTCAGTCCAAATCTCTTCTTGAAATCCTTGGCGAAATGGCTCTGGTCACGGAGGCCGACCTTGTTCATCACCTCCTTGATGCTGAGCGGCTCTGTTGCCAGCAGGTGGCGCGCCTGCGAAAGCCTGATCTCTTTCAGATATTGCGCGGGAGGCTGGCCCGTCTCGGATTTGAACAAATGGCCCAGATGCCAGATAGAGAGGTTGACGAGGCGGGCCAGCCTGTCCAGACGCAGAGGCTTTTGATAATTCTCCTTCATCAAAGAGATGACCTGCTGGACTCTCTGGTCCAGATGCTTTTCCAGGCCGCGAATGCTCATCTCGCCCGGGCGCGTCGCTTGAGTCTCGATTGGTCCAATCATGAAAAACCTTCCCCCTCTTCCCGACAGCCAAGCTTCGATCCCCTCTGCCGATTGACTGAGCGGGTGTTTCACCCGTGTTGCACCGCTCGGCCTCAGTTTCATTCATGCAACACGGAGAGGTTAAACCGATTCAGGAGGCAAATCAATCAAAATCACTAAGCCGATTTTGTTGGAGGCTGGGCCGGGTTTGTTGACGGGTTTAAAAGCGAGAGAGTCTCGAAGCCAAGGGGCAGCGGACAAAAGAGAAGAAGCGATGAGCGGTAAGCTTATCGGTCAATCATGAATCGCCAGGCGTGAAAGACTGTTTTTATCTATTCATCTTTGACGATTCATGATTGAAGCTTCACGGTTCTTGAAGCAGCGTCTCGATCATCCGGCCAAGCTTGCTTGCTTCCTGCTGGTTGTAGCCGACGGCTATGTGGCGCAGGACTCCGCGACGGTCTATGAGGAATGCTGTCGGGAGCGAGAAGACGCCGTAGGTAAAATCGTTGTCGTTATTATCGGCGACGGCTATCCCGTAGGGCAACGCGTGCTGCGTCTTAAACCTTCGCAGATAGCTTAGCTCTTCGGCGGGCGTGAGCGTGCGACGCTCCGCCTGCGATGCGTCGTCCAGATGCGTGAGGCCGAGGATGACCAGTCCCCTATCTTTGTACTTTTCATGCCAGCCCTTCAGGAAAGGAAAAGTCTGTATACATGGACCACACCAGGGCGCCCAGAAATCCAGCAGGACGACGCGGCCCTTCAGCTCTTCCAGCTTCAAGGGCTTCTGGTCTATCCACTGCGCCACAACCAGCTCGCGCGCCATCGCGGCCTGCGCCGCTTCGCCTTCAATCCTCCGAGGCATTTCAAAGGGACGGCCCAGCGCGGCCAGGGCCATGTTAGCTTTTCTGTAGATGCTCGGCGCGGGCAGGACCAGAGCCAGCCTGCGCGTCTCTTCCAGAGCCTTGACGGCCTCGCCCGTCCTTTTCATCTCAAGATAGAGATTGATGAGAAATGTCGTCGCGGCATCCATGCCCTCGCGGTATGAGTTGATCTCTTCGTCTTTGGGGTGGGCCGATTCGAGCGCCTTGAGGGCCTCTTCGGCGTGGGCCACCGCGCGGTCCAGCCGCTTGATTTTTTTGTAAGCGACGGCGACATCAACTTCCATGCGAAAGCGTTGGTCGGCACGCTGCGGCTCGTTGCCGGCATATTCCGCGAGAGCCTTTTCGGCCTCTTCCAGCAAACCTCTTTTCGCTGTGATGGAAGCCACTGCGAGACGCGAAACTTGCGCGTGTTCGTTAGGACTCGCGGGCTTTTCGGCCAGGAAGCTGCGCATGGCGTCGAGCGCCAGGTCCTCTTTTCCCGCGACCTGATAGAGCAATCCCATGTAGTAAAGATCATCGCCCGCCGAGTTGCCACGTGCTTTAATCAACGCGGCGTGGCGTTCGGCCAGCGCGCGCTCTTCCTGCCATGTCCTGTCCTCCAGGTTCTTGTCATACGCAATACGCTTGCGAGCGAAGTCTTCAAACTTCGTGCGCGCGTAGTTGCTGGCTTCCTCGTAGAGCGCGGCGGGCGGGCGCGAGTCCGAGGAGGAGGCTGCGGGTTTTGCTTCCGCAGTCGGCGGAGTCTGCGAGCGCGTTTCGGGCGACTGTCCGGCGCTCTGGGCCAATGAGAGCGAAACCGCGATGAAGATGATAAAGATAGTTGCTAACCAGGATTTCATAGAGGCTTTCTTCTCCGAATTAAACTGTGCTGGCGCTCATGAAACGATCAGGCGTGAAGGCATCAAGCAGGGGAGGCGGGGATGTCTGCATCAACGCATCGGCGATAAGTTCTCCTGTGACGGGCGCGAGCAGGATGCCGTTGCGATAATGGCCCGCCGCATAAAAGAGTCCGCGCGTCTCGGAGCATGGACCAATCACGGGTAGCTCATCCGTGGCGCGCGGCCTCAAGCCCGCCCACATGTCCGCGAGCGCGAGTCCGCCGACGGCGGGCGCAATCTCCAGCGCGTGCTCCATGATGGTGTGAACGCCCGCGCCCGTCACGCTCTTGTCAAAGCCCGCGTGTTCTGTCGTGGAGCCGGCGAGCAATCTTCCGTCCAGACGCGGCACGAGGTAGCCGCGCGGGCTGTAGATAACATGGCGCGTGACGCTTTGCCTGGCCTCGAAGCAGAGCATCTGCCCGCGTACAGGCTCTATCGAAATATGCGGCAGCGCGCCTCCCTCCGAGTTGATGAGCGAGAGCCAGGCCCCGCAAGCCAGCACCACGAGAGGTGTGCTAATAAAGCCGCGAGAGGTTTCAACGCCCGCGACCCTGCCTCGCTCTATGCTGACTGATGCGACACGCGTATTGGTCCAGAGGTCAACCCCGTACTTTTCGGCAGCCGCGACGAGCGCCGCCAGGAGTCTGCGATTTTCGACCTGCACGTCGAGCGGAAACCTGAGCGCTCCTCGCACTTCGGGCGAAAGAGAAGGCTCAATCCTGCGCGCCTCTTCAGCAGTCAACTTTTCAACACGCAAACCTGCGCGGCTCTGCCAGCCGTAACGATGCTCTATCTCCGCCTCGTCTCTTTCATTGAAGGCCAGATAGAGCGTGCCCGTCTCTTCCAGTTCGATGTCTATCCCGGTCTCTTCGCGCAAAGCCACAGCGAAGCTGCTGTACATCTCGCGGCTCTTCGTCGCCAGCTCAAGAAAAGCGTCGGCCTCGTCCGCCTCGGCCTGCACGGCGAGCATCCCGCCCGCGGCTGAAGAGGCTTCCGCGCCGAGCCGCCCGCTCTCACACAGCATCACGCGCCCCACTCCGCGCAGGGCCAGCGCACGCGCCACCGCCAGACCGATGACGCCTCCGCCCACGACGACTACATCAGCCGTCCGCCTTTGACCAGATAACTCTTGTTCTCGCATTGCCGACAACTTCTTGGTATGATGCAGAAACTTCAAAAAAGTAGATGGTAGACAGCAACTCAGTAGTCAGTAGTTTCCGGCTGCTGTCTACTAAATTCTGACTACCTTGTGACGACAGACTTATGGCAAAACATACTATCACACTGATACCGGGCGACGGCATTGGGCCTGAAGTCTCCGCGGCTGTGGTCAGGATTATAGAGGCCGCAGGCGTGGACATCGAATGGGAGACGCATTACGCGGGCGCGCAGGCGCTGGAACATTTCGGCAACACGCTGCCGGACGACCTGCTCGAATCCATCAAGCGCAACAAGGTCGCGCTCAAAGGACCGATTACGACTCCCGTCGGCAAGGGCTTCACATCCGTTAACGTCGGATTGCGCAAGGCGCTGGACCTGTACGCCAACCTGCGCCCCGTGCGCGCTCTGCCCAATGTCCCCTCGCGCTATCCGGAGCTTGATCTGGTCGTCGTCCGCGAGAACACGGAAGACCTCTATTCGGGCATAGAGCACACGGTCGTCCCAGGAGTCGTCGAGAGCATCAAGATCATCACAGAGAAGGCTTCGACGCGCATCGCTCGCTTTGCCCTCGACTACGCGCGACGCGAGAATCGTAAGAAAGTGACAGCCGTTCACAAGGCGAACATCATGAAGCTGTCCGACGGCCTCTTCCTCGAATGCTTTTACAACGTCGCCAAAGGTTATACGGAAATCACAGCCGACGATAAGATTGTTGACAACGCCTGTATGCAGCTAGTGATGCGTCCAGAACAGTTCGACATCATGCTGCTCGAAAATCTCTACGGCGACATCGTTTCGGATTTGTGCGCGGGACTCATCGGCGGCCTCGGCCTCGTTCCCGGGGCCAACATAGGCGAGCTGGGCGCGGTCTTTGAAGCCGTCCATGGCTCTGCGCCGGACATCGCCGGACAGGGCATCGCCAACCCGACAGCCCTCCTCCAAAGCGGCCTCCTCATGCTGCGCCATCTGGACGAGCGCGAGGCCGCAGACCGCATCGAAAAGGCCATGCTCACTGTCTTTGAAAAGGGAGAAGTGCGCACGCGCGATATAGGCGGCACGGCCAAGACAATGGAGTTTGCCGAAGCCGTCATCGCGACGATGGAGTAAGACTGCTGGTCCAGATTTCAGGATGATGCGAGGGGCTGAACTTGCGTCAGCCAGATGCCGCGTCTCTCACCCGTCTTCTTGATATAAGCGACGAACACTTGATTGCCTGAGACGACCGCCGAAGGCAGCTCGCCCTGCTCGGCGATGGCCGCGCTCGTCGCTTTTCCATCCGCGTTCATCTGCGCCATCAAGACATTGGATTTAGCTCCCTCGTCATCTTCCCAGACGGCGATCAGCTTGTTCTTCTCTACAGCCATCAAGAGCGGCGTGCCGTGCGGCTCATGGCCCGCGAACGGCTGGCGCTCGGAAAATTTCTGCGCGCCCTCGGGTGAGCTGGACCAGTAGAGGCCAGGCGCGCCGCGCTCGCCAGCCGTGTACCAGAGGACGCGCACCGCACCGTCTTCAGCAACGTTCAAGCCCGCGCCTGAGACGGGGCAAGCCGGTATCGCCCAGCGGTCGTCGCTGACGATGACGGGCGCTGAAAAGTTTTGCCCGCCATCGCTCGAAGAGGCGACGGCGATGTGGCGAAAATCGCCCGGCAAGACTTGCCGCCAACCGACATACACACGCCCGCCCGGACCAGTCGCCAGAGAAGTCTTGCAGCAGGGACAGACTTCATCCGCGAGCCGCTTGTTGGGAGCAAAGCTGCGCCCGCCGTCCGTGGAAAAGGTGAAGAAGGCTTCGCGGTTGGATTCCATCGAAGCCGGATGGCCGGAGCTTTTCTGCGCACCCTTTGGCGGAGCAGCGATGCTGCGCTCGTCCAGCCATGCCATGTAGACGCGGCGTTCGGGGCCAACGGCCAACGAGTGCAAACCATGGCCTGCCGGACGCTCATCGTCATTGACTTTCAAGGGCGCGTCGAAGCTGCGGCCTTGATCGTGCGAGACGGAAAGATAAATGTTGCTGGCGTGGCCCTCTTTCGCTATGCGTCCGGTCCACCCCAGATAGATCGTGTTGTCATCTGCGACTGCCAGTGTCGGCGGGTCTCCGCGCCAGCTCATCGCTTGACCGATTTTCGGATTGACGCGCACGGGCTGGTCCAGAGGCTCGCCCTTTCCGCTCAAGTGCGCGAGCCACAGGTCCGATTCTCCCTGCTCGTGATGCTCGACCCAGGCCAGATAAATGGTCCCGTCCTTAGCCGATGCCAGGACAGGCTCTGCCGCGTCCATCTGCTCCTCGGTGACGCGCACGGGTTGAGTCATTCGGGCTGAAGGCGTGCTCGCCTGCTCGGCGGCCTGCGATGAATTCGTCGCCGTTTGTTGACGAGCGCGCTCGGCGCAGCCTGAGACGAGCAGCGGCAGAGCGAGGCAGGCGATGAATATTTTTTGTTTGAGCATCCGGAGGTCCTTTCAGAAGCTGAGACGTAAACCCATCTGCAGCTGTCGCGGGTCGCTGGCGGCATTGGGGCGACCGAAATTCTGTAGCGGCGTCGCGTCGGTGCCAAAGATGTTGTTGGGGATTTGGAGGTTAGCGCGATTGAGCACGTTAAAGCCTTCGGCAATCGCTTCAAGACGCAAGGACTCGGTTAGACGAAACTTGCGGCTCAACCTGAGATCGAGCGAGGCGAAGTCGAAACCCCGGCCCGTGTTGCGCCCGACGCCTGCGGGCCTATCGTTGGCGTTCGTATCGTTGTTGCGGTCCGCGCCCGTCTGTATGTTAAAGGGCAGGCTTGAGGCATAAGTGAAAATGTAGCTTAACTGAAAGCCCGCCAGCGCGGGTCTCAAGCCGGAAGCGTCTTTGATGGACGGAGCCGCGAAGGAGCCGCTGAGCGTCAGGCGATGACGCTGGTCGTTGTCGGAGAGTGCTTTTTCTGCGCGCAGGTTGAAATTGTCCTGCGGCGTAAAAAAGAAGAAGTTGCCCGCATCGTCAATCGCCTTCGAGAGCGTGTAGGAGACGCGCAAACTGGTCCAGCCTCCCGTTCGCTTGTTGAATGAGACGGTCATCCCGTCGTAGTAGGAATTGCCGGAGCTTTCGTAGCGATTGATGTTGGCAAAGCGCGCGTCCGGTCGGCCCTGGTTCGGGAGGCCCGCAGAAGCGGGCGCGGTCGGCACGTTGGTATTACGCTGAAGCAGCAGATGAAGCCCGCGCAGCCGCAGGTAGCCTATCGAGAGCGAGCTATAGAAGGGCAGCTCGCGCTCTATTTGAAGGCTGGCCTGTTCGCTGTAGCTGTTCTTGATGTGCGGGTCAATCGTGGTGATGCTGGCGAGCAGCCCACCGGGCAGTCCTGCCAGCGGGTCTGGAAAAGAGGGTGCGCCCGGCTGTTCAAAGGAAAGAACGGCGACCCTGTATTTCGTCCCGTCTCGCTGCAAGGCGTTCGAGGTGGCGCGCAGTGGGATGCGGTCGAAGTAGATACCGAAGCTGGCGCGGATGACAGTCTTGCGGTCCAGTGGAGCATAGGCCAGCCCGAGTCTGGGCGCAAAGTTGTCAGCATCCGTCCTGATAGGAGCGTGGAGAAATTGCGCATCGTAGCGCAGACCCGCGTTGACGGTCAGGTCGCGGCGCGGTTTCCATTCGTCCTGCACGAAAAGGCCCAGGTTGGGATTGGATTGAAACTGGCTCTCAGCGCCGAAAGCCTGCTGGAAAGTCACGTAACGCCCGGCCAGAAAGTTTGCCATCGAAGAGAAAGTGTAAAGGCCCTGCGTTGCGCCGGGAAAAGTTATGTCTAGACGGTTGAGCAGGAAATCCGCGCCGCCCTTGATGGAATGCGCGCCGCGCTCTGTGGTGAGGTTATCGGCAATCTCGTAGAGATCGGTCGAGCGCGCCGTCGGCGAGACGGTGGATGTCCCGAAGCTGGCTATCCCTGAGATGTTGACGGCTGGCCCGACGGGGTCGTTGACGGGCGCGCTCAGACGGCTGCGCGCAAGTTGAAAGCGCGTCTCGTTGATGGTTCCGGCGGAGAGCGTAGAGACATTGCCGAGTGTGATGGTCTGGTCCAGATTGTTTAGCCCCGTGCCGCGGCTGACGGCGTTAAGGCCGCCTGCGTTACGAGAGTTGGGGCTATTGATGTCGTAAAGGCTGTAGCGCGCCGTGAGCAGGTTCGACTGGTTGAGCCTGTGGTCCACGCGGGCGAAAAAGTTGGTCACATCCGAGCCGCCCGAAAACTCTCCCGTCGTGAGTCGTGCTCCGCTGTAGCCTGTCTGGTCCAGCCGTGTGTTGATGAGAGCCGCGCTCGTAGGGTTAATCGTGATAAAGCCTGCATCACGGCGGCGCGTCTGCTCGAAGTTGGTAAAGAGAAAAGTCTGGTCGCGGCTGATTGGACCACCGAGGCTCGCTCCGTATTGAGCCTGCGTCAGCGGGTCCCTGGTTGAGGCGAGCGGGTTGCGCGCGTCTAAGCGTTGATTGCGAAGGAAGCCATAGGCGCGGCCTTGCCAATCGTTCGTCCCGGACTGCGTAACGATATTGACGATGCCGCCGGAAGCGCGCCCGAATTCCGCTATCCCGCCGGAGGTCACGACCTGAAATTCGCGTATCACATCCTGGCTGTAAAAAGTTGCTGCCAGCCCCGCCGCGTCATCGTTGGCGGAAACGCCGTCCACTATAAATGTGTTGTTCAGGTTGCGCTGTCCGGCAATCGAAATGCCTGTCCCGGGAACGGCGCTGGTTTCCGCGAAGCGCTGGTTGCTGCCCGTATTGGTGCGCGAGACTCCGGGCGCGAGCAGGGCCAGGTCCAGATAGTTGCGGCCATTGAGCGGGTAGCCGTCAATCTCTCGCGGCGTGATGGTCTCTGCAACTTGCGTCCGCGCAGATTCCAGCAGCGGCACATCATCAGTGACGTTGACGCTCTCGGCCACCTCCGCGACCGAGAGCCTGAGCGGAGCATCCAAAGCTTGTCCGAGCGTCAGCGTGAGTTGACGTTTGAGAGTTGCAAAGCCCGACTTTTCAACAGTCAGCAGGTATGCCCCGACGGGCAGATAGCTGAACCTGTAGCGGCCCGTCTCGTCCGTCTCGCTGGTCCATTTCCGGTTGGTCTCAAGGCTCGTCAGCGTGACCAGCGCGCCGCTCACCAGAGCGCCGCCGGCATCCTCGACGCGCCCGCTCAAGACGGCGGAAGTGACTGCCTGCTGAGCCTGGACCAGGCTCGCGCCGCAGGCCGCGAGCACCGCAAACGACACGAAGAGAACCAGACACACTACGCGCCGCCGCGCTCCTCTGTCCTTCATCCTCTTTATCCTCAAAAATGCTTAACGCCCGCGCCATCCGTCTGGACCAGAGGCGCAGGTGAAAATAGAGAACGCCGACACGAAAAGTTTTACCGGCGGGCGATTTGCGAGGCCGGTCAGACTTCTTCGGGCGGGGATGAAAATTTTCTGCTGGAGAGATTAAGAGAAAGAAAGAGGCGGCGCGCGTGGACGCGAGCTTCCGCAGAGAGCTTCGAGCAAGCTGGCCGCGCCGTCGGCCTGTATTAAGGATCGCGCACGCGTGGGCGGTCGCGGACGTTCTGCCTGAGAGAGCAGCGCCGTGTGGCGTGAATTCTTCTGGCTGCTTGAACCGAACGCGCCCGCCCCGCAGTCTTCGCGGCATGGCCGCTTGAAAGCATTCGCAGCCATCCCAGGCAAGGGCGTCGAATGATGAAGAAGGGAATCTTCGCCCCGCGCCGCTGGACCATCTTTCAGAATAACTGAATCGTCCTGCTTGGTCACAGGCGCGGGCGCTTTATGCATTTCGTGCCCTGCGCCGTGAGTCGCTTTGTGAGTCGCGCCATGAGCCGTGCTGTGAGCTATACCGTGCGCGGCCATCGCCTGCTCGCCCGTACCGCAATGAGCTTCAGCTTCAGGCTGCGCGGCTTCCTCCTTGAGAGCGAAGCGCGCGTGGCACGAGCCACCGGCGCAGGAGCCAGCCGCGTGCGTTGGCTTGCCCGCGCAGCATTCCATCTGGCAGATAGAGTTCGCCGAAAGAGAGGCCAGCGGAGCAATCCCTGAGAGCAGCGCGAGCGCGAGCCATGCCGCCAGCGCCACGCGTGCGATGGAGACATAAACGGAACGCTCTGTGGACCAGGCGGAAGACAAGTAGAGTCTCCGTCAAACTGAGAATCGTCGCGGGGAAGCTGCGCACAGATTTTGTCACAGAGTGCGATTAAAGAACAAGTTTTTGAGCAGAGGGTTGAAGATGATGAAGGCAGGCAGCGTGGCAACGATGAAGGAAAAGCTACCGGCGCAGTGATTCGATGGTTTAATGAATCACTGCGCCGGTCAATCAACTCTTCTCAGCTCATCGCCGTCCGCGTTTATCGTTTCACGCTAACGGCTAACGCCGCCGTGGTCCAGTGCCGTGTAGGCATCCGGCGCATAGAGGCCGAGCCAGGGGTCTGTGCGCGGCGTCAGGAAAAGCTCTGCGTAGACGCGCTCGTTCAAAGCTTCGAGATCGTTGGGGAATCTGGCATTCAAGAGCCAGGCATGAAGCTTTGTGTGAAGCCAGTATTCGTTGCGCACGGTGTCGAGCGCGATGTAGCGCTCAAAATTCTGCTTGAGTCGCAGGAAGAGCGCTTCGTCGCTGGAGAGTTGTGTAGTCTGAGGAGCTATCTCGCGAAGGTTCGGATTCTGGCGGCGCATGAGAGAGAGGCTGTTCTGGTCCAGCCGCGCGTCGTCGGCGTGCAGCGCGGCAATCTTGGCCCATGCAGCCTCGTCCGTGACGGATTGCAGCGTGCGTGCATCGAAGGTGATGGCGTTGACGATGCCGTTCTCAGTGATAGCCTTAGTCATCGCCATACGTTCGGCGGCGCGCGCGCTCGGCGGTCGCTTTTCAGCGGGATTCGCGGCCTCTATCTCCCTCGGAAGCTTAACGCCGGTCTTCTCCAAATCGTTGGCCCAGCTTTTCGCCAGAGCATCGATGCGCTCGTCGTGGAAGGCTCGCAGGATTTTCGCGCGTTGCTGCTCATCCGTCTGCCCCTGTAGCTCTTTGGCAAGGGCTTCCATGCGCGACAGCTCGCGCAAGAAAGCCTGTGGTCCATAGAGACCGGGCAGGGCATCTAGGACGCGGCCATCCGGGTCCAGTATGTAGTGAATGCTGTTGCCCGTGATGGTGCTCTCGAACTTGCGCCCGTCTCCGAAATCAACCGTCACGCGCGGCGCGGGGCGGACGGATTTCCAGTGGAGTATGAAACGCTCGCGCAAGAGAGTGGAGATTTGCGCGTTGCTGTAGAGCGCCGTGCGGAAGAAGCGGCTGTTGGCGCAGCTCAGCTCTTCATTGAGGCGACCGAGCAGGCGCAGAGAGAGAATCGGCTTGCCGCTTTTCTGGGCCGCTGCTTTGGCCGCCGCAAAATCTGTGTACCAGTAAAGGCGCGAAGTGTAAGCGTTGCGTTGTTGGCCCACGGCATCGAGCGCAGCGCTCAGACGCTGCCAGGCGGGGTCTTTCTGTCGCGAGGCCGCATCGCTCGCATCTTGCAGCTGGCGCTCGATCTCGCTGGCGTAAACTTCAAAGAGCGTGCGCAAGCCTTCCGGCCCCATCGCCCGCAGCCGCGCGATAGCCTGTTCGGATTCCGAGGTGTTTTCCGAGACGGCGCGACGCGCCAGAGCCTCTGCCTCAGGGCTGACCGCACTGGCCGGACCAGCGAGCGCGAGAGTCAGACAGGCAAGCAGGATGAAGGAAGAGAAAAACCTGAGCAGCATGGTAAAGCCTCCTCTTTGGACGAGCACGAAAAGCGAGGTGTCTGGCGGGTTTGAATCTCTCTCAGCTTGTTTGGTTGTCCCGCCCAAAGTAATTGACGGCAAGCTCATCTGAAACTTGCCGTCAATTTCTGCTCAAATAATCTTCAAGGTTAAGGTTGGACGTGGGGCGCAGCGCCCGGAGTCCGGCCTTCGTAATCGCCCGCGATGACGATGGTCAACTGGTCCGGGCGAAAGTATTTGCGTATCGCGGCGTTGACCTCTTCGACGGTGACTGACTGGACCAGTTGCGGGAAGCGGTCAATATAGTCAGGGCCGAGCTGGTAAAACTCCGCGTTCCAGAGCGCGCGTGCGAGTCCTTCGTTGGTCGCGAGATCAACTTTAAAGCTACCGATGGCGGAAGACTTTTCGTCCGCCAGCTCATCCGGGCGAATGCCGTTCTTGACATACTCGCGTATCACGTTGAGCGATGAATCAATGGCCTTCTCGACGTTCTGCGGGTTGACGGAGACGCCTATGTACCAGGGTCCGGCGGCGAGGCTCGGCGCGCGAAAGCGCGAGTTGATGCCGTAGGTCAGACCTTCCCTATCGCGCACCTGTAGCCCCAGACGCGAAGAGAGCGTGGATTCGCCGAGCGCGCTGTTGGCTAAGAGGGCCGCGAAATAATCTTTGGAGTCGCGGCGCAAAGGGGCGGCAGAGCCTAGAAAGATGTCCACGTTGGCTTTGTCCTTGAGCAGCACGACCTGCCTGCGGGCCAGCGTTTGCTGCGGCGGGTCCGCAACCTTGACCTCTACGCTTTGTGGTCCAGTGAACGAATCGAAGGCCGCTTCAAACTGTTGGCGGACTTCCGCAGCTTTGACATCGCCCGCGAGAGAGATAATTAGGGAACGCCCGCCGTAGTGCTCTGCGTAAAAGCGGCGCACGTCTTCGACCGTAATGGAACTGATGCTCTTGATAAGCTGCTCGCCCGGAGTTTGATAAAAAGGGTTCGACGGGTCGTAAATCAACTCGGTGAATTTTTCATAGGCGCGGTAACGCGTGTTGGCCTGCTGCTCTTGAATGGCGGCGATGGTTTGCTGCTTCAGTTTTTCCAACTCGTCTGCGGGGAAGGCAGGCTCGCGTAGTTCTTCCGCAATCGTCTGCATGATGAGCGGGAGGTCTTTCGAGAGCGAGCGCGCGGCGATGTTGACCGCGAAGGGGTCTGTCGAATAGTCAATCTCCGCACCGACGGATTCGAGCGCGGAGGCAAGCTGCAACTTGTTACGCCGCCTGGTCCCGCGCTCAAGCATCTCCGCCGTCAAACGCGCCAGCCCGGGCTTGTCGCGCGGCTCGAAGAAAGAGCCTGCGCGGAAAGAGCCGCGGAGGGCGAGCGTCGGCGTCGCGTGGTTTTCAAGCACGAGGAGCGTCGCGCCGTTTGGCAATGATGTGCGCACAATGCGACCTGCAAAGTTTGAAGCGCCAGCGGAGGACTGCTGCCCCTCGTTTAGCGCCGCGCTCGAAGCCTGATGCCTGAGCGCGGTGGCGTGCGCCTGCCCTTTATCCTCAGCAGCGGCGGCAGAGCCTTGCGAGCCGTCTGTCTGGCTTTCGGCTAAGCTGCCTGGCGAGTCAGCCGCGACGCTTGGCGCGCGTTGTTCTTTCCCTCCCTGGTCTTCAACGGGAACTGTGCCCGGCTCGTGATGAAACTCTACGCCGCTCGGAAAGAGAGCATCCGGCTGGCTATGGTTTGGTCCAGTGCCATTGCCGCCGGTGGTTTCAACTGCGGCGGTCTTCTTAGGGATAAAGTGCCCGACGGTGCGGTTGTCTTCTGTGAAGTATGTGCGCGCGGCGCGTTGCACGTCCGCAGGCTGCACACGCGCTATATTCGCTGCGTAGTCTTTATAAAAACGCCAGTCGGCGACCGCCTCAGCTTCTGACATCTGCTCCGCGATATTGAAAGTGCCGTCGCGGTTGTAGGCCACCTGGGCCAGTATTTGCTGCCTGGCTTTTTCCACTTCGGCTGGCGCGAGTCCCTCTTCGCCTGCGCGTTGCAGCTCTTTGAGAATGACATCCTCGACCTGCTTCGGCTCGACGCCGGGCTTGACCGTGGCGATGATGTTAAAGAGGCCGGGGTCTCTATGCTGGTCCGCGTGCGAGCTGACGCTGACGGCGAGCTGCTTTTCGACCAGAGCCTGATAGAGACGACTCGTCACACCATTTGTCATCGCGGCGGAAAGGACTACGAGCGGATAGGTATCGTTCTGCGCCGGAGGATTCTGAGCACGCCTGGCAAGCTCTTGATTCGAGAGGACGCCCAACTGACCGAGCACGCCCGGCGTGTGAAATGCTATCTGCACCAGCGCCAGCTCCCCTGCGCGGCGGACCACCAGACGGCGCTCGCCCTGCTGCTGCGGCTCTTCCGTGTAGACTTCCGGGATAGGATTTTTCGAGGCCGTGTATGCGCCGAAATATTTGTTGATGAGAGAGAGCACAGCCCCGCGTTCAAAATCGCCGACAAGGATGGCGGTCGCATTGTTCGGATGATAAAAGGTGTCGTAGAAAGCCTTGAGCCGAGAGGTCGGGACGCCCTCCACGTCCGAGCGCCAGCCGATGGTCGGATGATGATAGGGATGCTCACGAAAGGCCGTCGCGTAGATAGCTTCATCGAGGACTTCGCCAGGCTCGTTCTGCCCGCGCTCAAGCTCGTTACGCACGACTGTCATCTCAGACTGGCGGTCCGCATCGTTGATAAAAGAGTTACGCATACGGTCGGCTTCCAGCTTGACGGCGAGCTCTATCTGGTCCGACGGCACGGTCTCGAAATAGTTTGTCCGGTCATACCAGGTGGTCGCGTTAAAGTCCGCGCCGAGCCTTTGCAGCGTCGCGGCAATCTGCGTGTTCTGCTCTTTATTAAACGTCGGTGTGCCCTTGAACATCATGTGTTCAAGCAGATGCGTAGAGCCTGTATAGCCGACGGCCTCGTTGCGCGAGCCGACCCTGTAAACAACGAGCACGGTCACGACAGGCGCGACGCGGTTCTCCACCAGGAGCACCTTCAT
>DASWMI010000123.1:0-5553 GCA_036399835.1 Pyrinomonadaceae bacterium
CCTGAGGGTTGATGCGGGCGAGCGTTTGAGCTTTGAAGATGGCCTGACGCTGTACCGGACGGATGACCTGGCGGCGCTCGCCAAGCTGGCCGATACGGTGCGCAGGCGTCTTCACGGGCGCACGACCTACTTCAACGTCAATCGTCATTTCAACCCGACCAACGTCTGCTACGCCGATTGTAAATTTTGCAACTTCTTTCGCACGCCGCGCCAGCCCGATGCCTACACGCACAATCTTGAAGACTGCCTGCGCATCGCCGGCAAGGCCGTAGAGGAAGGCGCGACGGAGCTTCACATTGTCGGCGGTCTCAATACGAAGCTGCCCTTCAAGTATTTCACGGACCTGCTCTCTTCCATCAAGCGCGCGTATCCCCAACTGCATCTCAAGGCCTTCACGATGGTCGAGCTGGACCACTTCGCACACTTTTACAAGATGACGGACGAGCAGGTCATAGAGCAGCTCAAGGAGGCCGGGATGGATTCCTGTCCTGGCGGCGGCGCGGAGATTTTCCGCGAGCCGACGCGCTCCATGATCTGCGCGCACAAGTGCGACGCGGCGCGCTGGCTGGAGCTTTCCGGTAAAGTCCACGCGGCGGGCCTCAAGACCAACGCGACGATGCTCTACGGTCATATAGAGTCGATAGAAGACCGCGTGGACCATCTCGTGCGCCTGCGCGAGCAGCAGGACCGGTCCTCCGGCTTCCAGTGTTTTATCCCGCTCGCCTTTTATCCTCCGGGCACGCAGCTCTCGCATCTCCCAGGCCCATCCGGGATAGACAGCCTCAAAACAATCGCCGTCTCGCGCCTCATGCTCGACAACTTCCAGCACATCAAGGCTTACTGGGTGATGCTCGGCAAACAGCTCGCGCAGGTCGCGCTGCATTACGGCGCTAACGACCTGGACGGCACGATCACGGAAGGCGGCGAGCTGTCCGAAGCATATTCGGTCGAAGCCAATAACGAAGTTAAGATGACCAAGCAGGAACTCATCTCCCTTATCGCGGAGGCCGGCTTCGAGGCCACGGAGCGCGATACGCTTTATCACAAAGTCGAAACTGAAAAGGTAGCTGTCTAAAAGTGCGCAGTCGAGCCGTGAGTAGTTGAAATCAGTTTCTGCTCACTCTTTACTGCTCATTTCACTTTCGCTCTTATGTCTACTACAACCGGAGCACGCACTATCACCGTGGCGCATTCGCCGGATTCCGATGATGCGTTTATGTTCTACGCCCTGGCGACAAATAAGCTAGAGACGGGCGATCTGAATTTTACGCACGTTCTGAAGGACATTCAGACGCTCAATGAAGAGGCCATGCGCGCCACTTATGATGTCACGGCCATCAGCTTTCACGCCTACGCTTACATCGCGGATAAATATGCTCTGCTCCCGCACGGCGCGTCTATCGGCGACAAGTATGGACCAGTCCTGGTCTCGCGCGAGAAGGCTTCGCCGGATGATTTGTCCGGGATGAAAGTCGCCGTCCCGGGCACGTTGACGAGCGCCTTCCTCGCCCTGCGTCTCTTCAATCAGGATTTCGCTTACGAAGTCGTGCCTTTCGACCAGATTATCGCGGCGGTCCAGGATGGGCGTTGCGATGCGGGTCTCTTGATTCACGAAGGACAGCTCTTTTACGAGAAGATTGGCCTACACAAGGTCCTGGACCTGGGCGAGTGGTGGCATGAGCGAACGGGGCTGCCGCTGCCGATGGGCGGCAACGCGATTCGCCGCGATTTGGGCCTTGAGCTGATGCACAAGGTCTCAGGCTATTTGCAGGAGAGCATACGTTACTCTCTGGACCACCGCGAGGACGCGCTGCAATATGCCATGCAGTTTGCGCGCGATATGAGCACGGAGTTGGCGGACCGCTTCGTCGCGATGTGGGTCAACGATTTGACGCTTGATTATACGGAGCGCGGACGCCGGGCTGTCCGGCTTTTGTTAAGCGAAGGCTTTGAGCGTGGGATCATTCCGCGCTCGGTTGAAGTGGATTTCGTGGAATAGAGCGCGCTCGTCTTCGAGTGCTCAAAGATTGCTGACGCTTGCGGGGTTTGGCGAGGTAGGAACAGGCGTCAGCTATCTTTTTTTGTCTGGCTCATTCAGCTCGCAGCTGCCAGACTGCTGGGGTGAGCGCTTTGAGAATCTTCCCCTTCGAGCGCGCTAATCAGCGCTTCGGCACGCAGCGCGACGTGCCCGAGCACGTCCGCCAGCGACCACTCGATCATAAAGCTGCGCGCCAGAACCTGAAGCGGCTTGCTCGAAGCCACTATGATTCGGCAGTTAAAGGGTCGCGGGAAGGGATCGCCGACTGGCGTGTAACGCCCAGCCGAGACGATGCTGGCGAGCACACGACGGGCCGCCGGCGTCAGCTTTTCCAGATGCTCAATAAAGAGTGTGCCATTGCCAGCAGCCGCGAGCAGACCCCTGCCCCCGTCTGCTTGGGAGAGCGCGACGCCGCCCGTCACTCCGCCCAGATGAAGTGAAGTGCGGTCGCCGCGCTCGTCATCGGCAAATTGGCGACCGTCAAGCTCCTCCCACAAGCTTGATTCCTCGTTCAACCCGTGTAGCAACGTGGCTGCATGGCGTAGCGCCTGCACTCGTGAGCCATACAAATTGACAGGTAATCTAGATGTCGCCAACCGCCGATATGAGGACCTTAATCGAGCTACATCAGCCCTCCAATCCGCTATCTTGTGTACGTTTTCTCTCATCACAGTAGAATCGAAAGGTAAAGTGTCACCATCGTCGTGATGCCCGGCACTTCTGTTGGCCCCTCTGTTGAGCCGCCGGCAACAATGCCCGGCACTTCTGTTGGTCCGGAAGTCGGCCCTGAACTGGCGATGCCCGGCACTTCTGTCGGTCCATCGCCGGCATAAGCAGCGGGTGCGCCGAAGCTTGCCACAGCGGCCAGCAACATAACTGCTATCAATCTTTTCATCCTGTTCATCTTTCGAGTCCCCTCGTGAAGCTTTAAATTTCCGTTTTTGATATTGCTGCGGAAAACATAAGCGATAAAATCAATTCCGCTAACGTCCTGCCCTGGACCTCTCCTTAACAATAGGCGTGCCAGAGATGCGCGTCTGCCGCCAAAACAGTTTTGGTCCAGTAAAAGAGGCTCTCCGGCGCTGGTCCGACAGGAGGCGAGAAAAATCAGCAGCGACGAAATTTTTGCGCCGCCGACGCTCTTTGAAGACGGACTAATTGCCGTGTGCCTGGCTTAACCTGCACAGGGCAAGAGCCTTGCGTCAGCCGCAAGAGATTTTTCAGGATGTGCAAAAAATTTTGCGGTCAGAGGGCGAGTTCTTCACTCTTCTTCGTTCTGGTCCAGTTCCATCTCAGGGTGCGCGATGTGAAGTTTGCGTAGCCTGTAGTTGAGCGTCTGGCGGCGTAGGCCCAGTTGCTCTGCGGCGCGAGTGATATTGCCGCTATGACGCGCGAGCGCCTCGGTCAACAACTGGCGCTCGGCATCCAGCATCAGCTCTTTGAAGTTGATGGGCCGGTTGAAATCCAGGTGAAAGCGGACGGGCGAGGGGACGGCGGCGGCGCGCAGGATGTCTGGCGAGAGCGACTCGATGCCGATGGATTGACCGTCCTCTGCGAAGACGACGATGCGCTCTATCTCGCTGCGGAGCTGGCGGACGTTGCCGGGCCACTGGTAGCGTGTGAAGTAGCCCATCGCCTCCGGCGTGATGCCCGCCAGTTGGCGATTATGCCTGCGGCACATCTCTTCAAAATAGTAGGAAGCCAGAAGCGGAATATCTTCTGTGCGCTCGCGCAGAGGCGGCAGCTTGATGACGAAGGTATTGAGGCGATAGAAGAGGTCTTCGCGGAAACGCCCTTCGCGCACGTCCTGTTCGAGGTCGCGGTTGGTGGCGGCGACGACACGGACGTTGACCTTGCGCGGGGCTTCGCCCAAAGGCATGATCTCGCCGCCCTGTAGGAAGCGTAGAAGCTTTGGCTGGACATCGAGCGCGAGGTCGCCTATTTCATCCAGAAAGAGAGTCCCGGTTTCGGCTGTGCGGATGATGCCCTGCTGGTCGTTGATGGCTCCGGTAAAACTGCCGCGCCTGTGTCCGAAGAGTTGGCTTTCAACCAGGTCGCGCGGCGCAGCCGTGCAGTTGAAGGGCAGGAAGATTTTCTCTCGCCGCGCACTCGCTTCATGAAGCGCGCGCGCGATGACCTCCTTGCCCGTGCCGGATTCGCCG
Source organism: Pyrinomonadaceae bacterium (assembly GCA_036399835.1). Taxonomy (GTDB): domain Bacteria; phylum Acidobacteriota; class Blastocatellia; order Pyrinomonadales; family Pyrinomonadaceae; genus DASYML01. Next base: position 4,201 of record DASWMI010000123.1, read on the forward strand.
AGGATTAAGACGGGGGCTTCGGAGTCCTTCAAACGCTCAAGCCGCGCCAGCACGTCGCGCATGGCGAAGCTGGTGGCGATGATATTCGGGAAGAGGCTCGAAGCGCTGGGCAGGGCGAGCGCGTTGAAGGGGCGCGCACGGCGGATGTCTGTGCGCAGGTCAATCATCTGTAAAGCCAGCCGCGCGCAGCCGACCAGAGCCTTGAGGATTTCGGCGCGGCGCTCGGAAAGGGTCGCGGGCGCACGCAGGTAGAGGACGAACGCGCCGCCGTTGCGACGCGGCGCAAGCGTGTGGCAGTGCTCGTCGAGCGCTGCACGCGCAGAGGATGAGAGACCAAAAGCTGCCGTCTCATCCGCCACGCCCTGCGCGCTTTTGACTTCCGCAGAGAGATGCTGAGCGACGACGACGGCGGCCCGTCCGCGTCCGTTCTCATCAAGGTTAATGCTCGACTGCGCGTAGACCTGTCCGTCGTCGTCATCGGCGGCAAAGATGGCTGCGCTATCGGCGGCCAGCGCATTCTTGGCGGCGAACATCAGCTCGCGCAAGAGGCGTTCGCGTCCAGAGGCAGCGCCGACCACCTGTAGGACCAGCGGAGCAACCTCCGGCGGTATCAGGTTGATGGACGAAGGCAAGGGCTTGAGCTGCCAGGGGTCCATGTGCTCTGCCGCGCGACGCGCCTCGCCTTCGGCGCGCTCCGCATCGAGTTCAGCGCCGAGCGTGCGAAACTGGTCCTGCGACTGCGTAAAGCGCTCGTGGGCTGCGGCGTATTCGCCGCGCCGGACCAGGCTCTCGCCGTGCTCGAAGATGGTGAGGGCCACCTGGTAGGCCGCGTTCATAGAGCGAAAGGCTTCTTCTGTCTGCTGGAACAGACGCTCGCCCCTCGAAGGGTCGCGCCGTCTTGAGATAAAGCTTGCCATGTTGCGCTGTAGAACGGCGTCCAGATACGGATAAGAAAGCGACTCTAATTCCGACTGAGCAGTTCTGGACCAATCCTCCGCGGGCATCCACTTGTCGCTCCGACGATAGCCCTCGACCATAATCAGCGCGGCCTCGCAAGCAAGCCTCTCGTCATTGATCTCGCGCGCCAGGTCGCGTGCATTTCGTGCGCAGGTCAGCGCCAGGTGCGTATTGCGCGCCGCCAGCCAGAGCTTTGAGAGAGACAGATAAGCCTGCGTCTCATCCTTCTTACTGCCTAGCTCTTTGGCGCGAGCGAGCGCGAAGCGGAGCAGTTCGCTGGCCTCCTGCGTGCGGCCCTGAAAGGCGCGTAGCAGCCCGAGGGTTTCGGTCCACTCTCCTTCCCAGAGCCTGTCAAGGCTGGTGCGCGCGATGCCCAGAGCCTGTTGAATATGGCTT
>DASWMI010000124.1:0-29311 GCA_036399835.1 Pyrinomonadaceae bacterium
CTGTGTAAGTGAGTGTGAGCTGAGTCCGCCCATCGGGACTCTTCCGTCGAAAAGAATCGCGAACTGGTTCATCGCGCCGCTCCAGTTCTTGATCGGCATCCTCCATCTTTGGCTGATGTTCTTCAATCCCAGATATAGCGAGCGCCTCTTAATTTGTCTTTGGGGTGGTCGGATTTAGGAGTTATTTGATAGCGCATACGGGACTCGAACCCGTGATCTCTGCCTTGAGAGGGCAGCGTGTTAACCAACTACACCAATGCGCCGTGGGTGCGAAGGTGATTATAGAGTCGGTGTCGGATGTTGGCAAGTTGGGGATGGTGGGAACTGTTCCGGCGAAAGGTCTTCGGTTGGAGGCTCGGTTCGATGTGTCGGCTTTCGTCGGGCGGTGGTCCACGCTGCAAGCTGGACCAGTAAGGATCTCTCGTCGTGAATCGCTTTGAGACTTTGATTGAGGTGGATGCGGATGTTTGGGAGAGGCCGGGCGAGATGCCTTGTCTGATGGTTTTTGATGACAGGCTCGCTTTGCGAAAACCGTTTCGCGGGAGCACAAAAGCGCCGTAATTCTTGATTAATCGCAGCCCTCTCATCCGAAAAAATGGAAAAATCTCGTATAAGTTCCATTTTATCGGATGGGAGGGCTGCGATAGGAAGTGGATTATTCGAGGATTTAACTGCGAAAGGCTGGCTAATTGGCGACCGTAGAGGCTCGGTTTTGCGATGGAATATGCCTTGCGTGTTTTATTTGCACAGCCTGTATGAGAGGCCCTTGCACTCAGGGAACTTCAATCAGTTCAACTCGAATTAGTCAGCTCGTCAACAATTAGAATTCACATCCTATTATAAGGAGGAAGCGGTTATGCGAAGTCTTCTGCACTTGCTAACAAGCGGGTTGCTTATTTCGCTCCTGTGTGTCTCCGCAGCCTTTGCGCAAGGCTCTCAGACGGGAGGCTTGACCGGCGTGGTGACGGACCCGAAGGGCGCTGTGGTGGCCGGTGCCACGGTCGAAATTATCAATGAGAAGACAGGCAAAGTGGAGCGCACGGCCATCACCAATGAGGATGGAGCTTATACGGCGACTCTGCTTCCTCCAGGAAGTTATCGCCTCGAAGTCAAGTCAACCAACTTCAAGCAATCGCATGTCGCCGGTGTCGAGGTGAGAATCGCCGAGACCGCCCGGCAGGATGTCGCGCTGGAGGTTGGCAATGTTCAGGAGAAGGTGGATATAGAAGCGACGCCCTCGCTGATTAATCCCGTCAGCCCGGCCACAGGACAGGCCGTTGACGCGCAGACGATGGAGCGTCTGCCGCTGCCTTCGCCCAATATCTTATTCCTGCTTTCTCTTTCTTCAGGGACGGCCAGTGAGCCTACAGATGTGCGTAGCAACGGGCGCGGGACCGCCGACATCAACGTTAATGGCGGGCGCACGAGCAATAACAGCATCTCGCTCGAAGGCGTCAACGTCAACGATTTCAACCTCGCGCACTTCGATACCGTTCCTCTACCGAATCCGAATACGCTCCAAGAGTTCAAGGTCGCCACCTCGCTCTACGATGCTTCGCAGGGCAGCAAGGGCGGCGGCGCGCTCGGGCTGGTCGTTAAGTCCGGCTCGAAAGATTTTCATGCGGACCTCTACTGGCAGCATCGCAATGATGCCTTGAACGCTAACGAGTGGTTTCGCAACGCGAACGGTTTGAGCAAGCGTGCCAGGCTGCTGCAAAATGTTTTCGGCGGCAGCGGCAGCGGCCCCGTCCCGAAACTCGGCGGCTTCTGGTTCTTTAACTACCAGGGCGTGCGCGCGCGCAACGGGCTGGACCCGCTCGGCTCCAGCGTCAGTCCTATCGTTCAGCTATTCCCCACCAACCCTGATGGGACGACTTCGGCTGCGCTGCTGGCCTCGGCCTTCGGACTCACGACGGCGCAGATTGATCCCATCGCCGTCAATATTCTCAACTTGCCGGACAGCCGCTTTGGCGGGCAATTTCTGGTCCCGCGCAGAGGCCAATCTGGATGCGGCGCCGTCTCCGGCGCGGGGACTAATAATCCGGGTTCTTTCAGTTGCCAGTTTTCAGGCGTCGGCAGCTCGACCGATAACCAGTACATCATTAGCTACGACCGCATCATGCGCGACGGCAACGATAAGATTTCGGGACGCTGGTTCTGGGACAACGGCTCGATTCTCAAGCCCTTCGGAACGGACACGAGCCTCGCCAATCCGCGCACGGACTTACAGACGAATCGCTTCCTCTCGCTCAGCCACACGCACGTCTTTAACGCCAGCATGGTTAACGAGCTGCGCGCTGGCTACAGCCGCTACGTTTCCGCTTTTAGCCCGACCGATGTCATAGGTCTCAGCGATATCGGCGCTTCTCGCCCGAACAGCGGCGAGTTTCCGGGCATGTATCGCGTCGCCATCACGGGATTATTCCAGATCGGGACGGGCGTCAACGATGACCGCGGGACTGTTTCTAATCAGTATAATCTGGTCAACACCTTCTCGATGATTGTCGGCAACCACAACCTCAGGATGGGCGGCGAGGGCGTCCAGTACCAGCTCAATCGCTTTAACAACTTTGCCGTTCGTGGCGCTCTCACCTTCGGCGCGACCAGCGGCACGAACAATACTTTTTCTGCCTTCCAGAACTTCCTGCAAGGACGCATCACGGCGATTCAATCAGCCTTCGGCGACCCGGCGCGCAACTTCGTCGCCACAGACTTTGCCGCGTTTATACAGGATGATTACCGCATCACTTCAAGGCTCACACTAAACCTGGGGCTGCGTTGGGAGGCCATGAGCTTTGGTCATGACAAGCTGTTTCGCGCGGGCATCTTCGACCCGCAACTGGCCGCGGCGGGCCGGAATCCTTTCTTGATTCCTGAGAAGGTTGACCTGGCTGGCTTTAAGGGAACGCCGGGCGTGCGTGATTGCGCGCTGGTCCGATGCCGCGACGATAACAACTTTGCTCCGCGCGTGGGCTTTGCCTGGGACATGAAAGGCGACCAGAAGACGGTTGTGCGCGGCGGCTACGGGATCTACTTCCAGCGCCTCTCCAACCAGAACATCCTGCAAAACTCGCTGAGCGCGCCCTTCACCGTCCAGCCGCTCGATAACCGCGCCACGCCCGCGGCCTTGCAACTGGCGAACCCGTTTTCGGGCCAGCCCGCGCCTTCAATCATCGCGACGGCCTTTATCCCGCAGGCGACGCGCTTTGCTGGCTTGCGTCGCTTGAGCGGGACTGGTCCACTCGACCCGAACGACCCGAATGTTGGTCCAATCTTCGTCAACGAGGACGGACAGGCTTGCCTCAACTACGGCGGCACGGCGACCAACTGCTCTATCAACCTGGCCTCCTTCACGAGCGCGCCGAGGGATGCTTATACGCCCTACACGCAGCAGTACAACCTGGGCGTGCAGCGCGAGCTGTGGAACGGCTGGGCCGTCGAGCTGAGTTATGTCGGCACGCATTACATCGGCGGGATAGGCATCTGGAACCCGTACATCGCCAAGCAGGTCAGCCCCTCTAATCCCGTCACGGTGAGGGACATTAACGGCAACAGCTATACCATCACGACGAACACTGTGGCGAACGAGGAGTTGCGTCATCAGGTCCTGGGTCTCTCGCGCAAACGCGGCGCGCGCTTCTCAAGCAATATAGGGCAGGCCAACTACAATTCCATGCAAGTTACAGTGCTGCGCCGTCTCCAACGCGGTCTCTATTTCCAGGCGGCCTACACCTGGTCCAAGACCATAGACAACGTGAGCGGCTCGCTCAGCACCGACGAGCTGAACGCCACGCGCAACGGCCAGAACGGCGCGGCCATCTACAACGATCAGAGCAATCCGCAACAGAATCGCGCCATCGGCGATTTCGACCGCCCGCACCGGCTGGTCGTCAGCTACTCTTATGACATTCCCGTTCCCAAGAGCGGCTTTACAGATAACCAGTTCTTCCAGGGCTGGAGCATCAGCGGGATTGTCACCTATCAGAGCGGGCTGCCGTTCTCCGTCACGGACAGCACGAGCGGCGGCATCTTCGGCACCGCTGCCGGAACGGCGACCTTTATCTGTTCCAACGCGCAGGAAGCCTACACGCGAGGCTCGCTCACGGACAGGCTCGCGCATTACTTGAATCCGGCCTGCTTCTCTACGGCTTCGACGACTCTTCCGTTCACGGCTGGCGCGGGAGCGACCGGTTGGGGCAACACGCCGCGCAATGCCTTCCGTGGACCAAGACAGCAGAACTGGGACTTTGCCGTGACCAAGGGCTTTCATCTTGGCGAGAAGCATCGCTTCCAGTTCCGCACGGAGTTCTTCAATCTCTTTAACCATCCGGTCTTCCGTTTTCCGAACACCATCAACATCGGAAGCCCGGCCACCTTTGGCCGCATCACGGAGACGGCAGTCCCCGCGCGCCTGATTCAGTTCGGGCTGCGTTACAGCTTCTGATTGCGACCCCTTGCAATCAGCTATTGGCCGGGCGGGTTTACACAAATCCGCCCGGCCTTTGTTTTAATTTGATGCTGCCTTCTTTCTTGTTTTCGGCGGCGAGAAGGAGGAAGATATGGATCGTCACTTTCTTAAAACCGGAGGAGAGTGTGATGTCTCGCCTAAAGAATCGCCTGCTGGTCATCGTTCTGCTCATGTCTGCGGCATCACCCGCGCTGGCTCAGCGTGATAGAGATACCTGGACCAATAGCTTGACGGCGGAGATAGCCGGAGAGGTGCGTCTGCCTGACGGGACGAAGCCGCCCGCGAATTCCGTCGTGTATCTTGAGAGGTTCAGCGGTGGGATTGTGGACCAGATGGCTGTTGACAGTCGCGGCAAGTTTCGTTTCTCCGGATTACAACGCGGTTATTACACGCTCTCCATCAAGGCCCCTGGCTTTAATACGGCGCAGCAGCAGGTTGACTTACAGATCGCCTTCAGAACTTACGTGGTCGTAGACCTCACGCCCGACAAGATCATGACCAGGCCCGGCTCTGCTGGTCCAGCCGGAGTCCTCTACGCGGGAGTCCCGCTCGAAGCGCAGGAAGAGTTTACGAGGGCGCGTGCCGAGCTGCTCAAAGAGCACGTCAAGGAGGCGCTCCCGCATCTGGAAAAGGCCACGCGTCTCTCACCGGATTTTTTTGAAGCGCAACTGCTCCTGGGGACGACTTATCTACAGATGAATCGTTTGGAGGAGGCCGCGAGGACGCTCCGTCGAACTCTGGAAATCAAGCCGGAAGCCGCGCCCGCGCTCTTTGCCCTCGGCGAGATTTACCGCCGGCAGAAGCATTACATGGATGCCGAAAAGATGCTCCTCGAAGGGCTGCGACTTGATGAAGAATCATGGCCGGGACACTTTACGCTGGCACGCATCTACTGGGAAAACGGCGACACCCTCAAGGCAGGCGCGCAGGTTGGCAGAGCCTTGCAGCTCAAGGCAGACTTTGCAGAGGCGCATCTGCTGGCGGGCAACATCCTTCTGCGACTGAACCAGATGGAGCGCGCCCTTTTCGAGTACCAGGAATATTTACGGCTGGAGCCGAAGGGAGAGTTTGCCGCACAGACTTTGGAGCTGGTCCAGAAGCTCAAGCAAATGCCAGCCGAAAAGAAAAAATAAGACGACGCCTCTCAAGCTCAAACATCTGCTCCACGCTCAAGCGGCTTCCCTCTGCTCGGGTCAAAGAAGCTCGCCTCTCTACATTCTCATCAATTAAAACCTGCCCTTGAGAGCTGACGGCGCTTTATCAAAAGTGGCGGTCATCAAGCCATGCCCTGGATGCTTTGAAGGTCGCCCGCCAGCATATATGATTATCTCCCGGCAGTGATTTTCATCAAGCCAGTTTCCATCCATGTATGTTAATTTCTGCTTGCTGAGAAGGAGAGGAGAAGAGCATGCGGATTGTCGTCCTGGGTGAAAGGGAAGCGGGAGAAGCGCGCGTCGCCTTGACGCCCGAGTCCGTGCGTAAGCTCGCGGCCTTGAAGGTTTCCGTAGAGGTTGAGAGCGGGGCGGGAATGGGCGCGGGCGCTCCGGACCAGAGATACAGCGAGGCGGGCGCAAGCGTTTCCACGGACCGCGCGGCGCTGCTCGGCTCCGCCGATATACTCGCCTGCGTCAATCGTCCGGCGGCGGAAGAACTGGTCCAGCTTCGACGGGGCGCGGCGTTGATCGGTTTTCTCAGGCCACTGGACGAGCCGGAGGGCCTTGAGCCTGCTCTGGCGCAGAATCTGACGGCCTTTGCGATGGAGCTAATCCCGCGCATCACGCGCGCGCAGGCGATGGACGCGCTCTCTTCTATGGCGACGGTCGTTGGCTACAAGGCCGTCATCATGGCCGCCGAGCGTCTGCCGCGTATGTTTCCGCTCTTGATGACTGCCGCCGGCACGGTGCCCCCTGCGCGCGTACTGGTCCTGGGCGCGGGCGTCGCCGGGCTGCAAGCCATCGCGACGGCGCGGCGTTTGGGAGCGGTCGTCGAGGGCTATGACATACGCAAGGCGGCTGGCGAGCAGGTGCGCTCGCTCGGCGCGACGTTTCTCGAAGTAGACCTCGGCGGCATCAAGACGGAAGACGCGGGCGGCTATGCTGTCGAGCTGACGGAAGAGGCCATGCGGCGCGGCAGAGACTTGATCGCGGAGCGCGCGAAGACAGCCGACGTGATTATTACTACGGCGCAAGTGCCCGGCAGGCGCGCGCCTCTGCTGGTCACGGAGGAGGCCGTCCGAGCGATGAAGCCCGGCACGATCATCGTTGACCTCGCAGGCTCGACCGGAGGCAACGTCGCCCTCGCCAGCCCGGGACAGACAGTAGAGCATGAAGGCGTGACTATTATCTCTCCGCTCAATCTGGCCGCGACCGTCGCCGTCCACGCCAGCCAGCTCTACTCGCGCAACATGACAGCCTTTCTCGCCCTTCTAATCAAAGATGGCGAGCTAAGCATTGATCTCAGGGACGATGTCGTCGGGCCTGCCTGCGTGACGCACGAGGGAGAGGTTGTCAACCAGCGTGTCGCAGCCGCGCTCGAAGGCATCACTAGCCGTTAAAGTCTGCCCGGTCCAGATTCAAAAACGTCATCACTAAAAGTTCAGCCAGAGAGACGGAGGCACAATTTACGATGCAGACGGAATCGCTCAGCTCGCCATTGCTCTTGATTCAGGCGCTCTATGTTTTCGCGCTCGCGGCCTTTCTCGGCTACCAGGTTATCTCGCGCGTGCCGCCGCTCTTGCACACGCCTTTGATGTCCGCGACCAACGCCATCAGCGGCATCTCGCTCGTCGGCTCGATCGTCGCGGCGGGCGCACAACTCAGCACCGTGAGCACTATCTTAGGCTTGACGGCTGTCACCTGCGCGACCATCAACGTCGTCGGCGGGTTTATGATTACGGACCGCATGCTCAAGATGTTCAAGCGTAAAGAGGTGGTCCAGAAGGACGCGAAAAGCGAAGCAGAAGACGCGGGCAGCAAAGGGAAGAGAGCTTCATGAGCTACACGACATACTTCATAGAGTTCACTTATCTCGCGGCCTCCATCCTCTTTATCTTGGGCCTCAAGGGACTGAGCCATCCCGAAACTGCCAAACGCGGTATGCATCTGGCGGAGTTCGGGATGCTGATGGCGATTATCGGCACCCTCCTTCATCACGAGATAGTCACCTACACATGGATTATCACGGGGCTGGTGGTCGGCTCTCTGGTCGGCGGGGCGATGGCCTACTGGGTCCCCATGACGGCGATGCCACAGCGGACGGCTCTCTCGCATGCCTTCGGCGCGTTTGCCGCAGCGCTCGTCGGCATCGCGGAATATTACAACCACACGCACGGCTTTAAGCCTCTGGCAGAGCTGAGCCAGCTCAAGATGGGCGCTCTCGGATTCGAGGTCATGCTGGGAGCTTTGACGACGACCGGGAGCCTGATGGCCTTTGCCAAGCTGCAAGGCATGATTCGCGGAACTCCCATCACCTTCAAGGGACAGAACATCTTTAACATGCTGCTGCTCGCAGCGGCTCTGGGCTGCTTCGTCTACCTGCTCTTTGTCCCGACCGCGACCACGCCCTTTTACCTGATGCTCGGTCTGGCCTTCATCTTCGGCGTGCTTCTGGTGATACCCATCGGCGCGGCTGATATGCCTGTCGTGATGTCGCTCCTCAATTCATACGCGGGGCTGGCGGCGGCTGCGACGGGCTTCGTACTCTCCAACAACGTGCTCATCATCGCGGGCACGCTCGATGGCTTTTCAGGCTTTATCCTTTCCGTGCTCATGTGCCGCGCCATGAATCGCTCTATGACCAACGTACTCTTCGGCGCATTCGGCAGCGCCGCCGAGAGCGCGTCGGCGGAAGATTCGGAGCAGGGCGCGATGCGCGAGGTCGCGCTTGAAGACGTGGCGGTCCAACTGGCTTACGCCAACCAGGTCATCTTCGTGCCGGGCTACGGGATGGCTACGGCGCAGGCGCAGCATGCCGTGCGCGAACTGGCAGACGTGCTGGAGAAAAGGGGCGTCGCCGTCAAGTACGGCATACACCCTGTCGCGGGCCGCATGCCCGGTCACATGAACGTCCTGCTGGCCGAAGCCAACGTCCCCTACTCCTCGCTCTACGAGCTTGAGCAGATTAATCCTGAATTTCCTTCGACCGATGTCGCCGTCGTCATAGGGGCCAACGATGTCGTCAACCCGGACGCGCGCGACAACCCGGGCAGCCCCATCGCCGGTATGCCCATCCTCGAAGTAGACCGCGCGCGCTCCGTCATAGTCCTCAAGCGCGGCAGGGGCAAAGGCTTCTCCGGCCTCGAAAATCCACTCTTCTTCAAACCCGTCACAGGCATGCTCTACGGCGACGCAAAGGATTCACTGACAAGGCTGGTCCAGGCCGTGCAGTCAACCTAAACAGTTGCCGGTCATCTGAAGAAGCGAGATGCTCTTGATCATCGATTATCTCAAGCTCGGACAGTTGTACGCCAACGCGGGCGTCTGGAACGGCAGCCGCATCGTCTCCCAAAGATGGGTCAAAGCGTCCATCCAGCCGCATGCTCAGGTTGATGATGAAACCGAGTACGGATATTTATGGTGGCTGAAGGCGTTCAAGTCCGGCGATCAGAGGTTCGCTGCTTATCTGATGCAGGGCAACGGAGGCAATAAGGTCGCCCTCTTCCCTGAGCCGGAGATGGTTGTCGTCATCACGACTACAAATTACAATCTTCGTGAAGCTCACGAGCTGTCGGACCGTTTGTTGACCGAGTATGTCCTTTCGGCAATCGAGCAGTAAAATTATAGATAAGCTCTGGTCCGGAAGAGTCGCGCCCCTTCTTTAACTTGATGACGGGCGTGGTTTGATCCGGCCTTCCGTTCCTTTGCGCTCAAGAGTATGAACCCTTTTGACTATGTTTCGGTCATCATCTCCGTGGTCATAGGGCTTGGGATGTCTCATCTGCTGACGGGGCTGGTGGAATTGATTAAGCTGCGCCGGAGTGTGAGGTTCTACTGGGTTTATCTGGTCTGGGTGGTGCTCACCTTTATGGGCCATGTTTTTCTCTGGTGGAGCCTGTGGAATCTGCGCGGGCTGCGTGTCTGGAACTTCTTCTCCTTTCTCTTGATTCTCTTCGAGCCTGTGCTGCTCTTTGTCATCGCGGCTTTTCTCATCCCGAAGCTCGATGCGGACGAGAGAACTGATTTACGCGAATACTTCTACGATAACCACGTCGCCATCTTCGGCAGCAACGCGGCCTTTACGCTCCTGCTCATCATGCAGAACGGCTCGCTCCCGGGCGGGCGCTTCCTGACGACTGCTAACTATCTGCTGGCGCTCGCTCTTCTGCTGCACTGCGGGGCCGCCGCCACCAGGAATAAGTATTATCACTCGTTCATGGCGCTTTTCTTTACCCTCTGGTTTCTCACCTTTATCATTCTCTTCGGATTAAGGCTCGGCAGCGTGGGAATATCTTGAAGCATTGCGCAAGAGAACCTCGGCGAGCCTTCTCATCAATCCACTTTCAGCAACCTTTTCCAGACTTCAACCGTATTACGCGGTTCAGCCAGGCCTTTGGCCGGACCATAAAATTATAAAATAATGGAGAAGAGATGAGAAAATTCGTAGCTCTATTTGTGCTGGTCGCTTCGCTGGCGTTGCCGTTCCAATCTGCTGACGCGCAGAGAAGAAGAAGAAGCGGTCCGACAACCGGCACGACCCAGACCGCGCAGCGCAACGGGGTGGACCAGATTACGGCCAGGCAACTGAGCGATTACCTGCACTTCATCGCTTCGGACGAGATGGAGGGGCGCGATACGCCTTCGCGCGGGCTGGACATCACGGCCAGGTTTATCGCCATGAACCTCTCGCGCTGGGGCTTTAAGCCCGCGGGCGACGACGGCACTTACTTTCAAAAAATTGCGCTCAAGCGTTTCAAGATTAATCCGTCCGCCACGCGCGCGGAGATAGGCGGCCAGGCGTTCACCTACGGGACAGACTTTCTGGCCTCAACGAGCAGCGGTTTCTCTTCACCGAGCGGCGGCAGCGCCACTGGTCCACTCGTCTATGTCGGCCACGGCTGGGTGATTAAATCCAAAAATATAGATGCCTATCAGGGCGTGGACGTGAAAGACAAAATTATGGTCGTGGCTGGTGGCAGCCTGCCAAAGGGCGTGAGCTTCGCGGACATAGGCGACGGCAAACCGGGCGTGGACTGGGACAATGCGGTGACCTACGCGGGGAGCCACGGCGCGAAGGGCATCATCATGATTCCTAATATTAACGTGCTGACAGGCTGGGAACGCACGCGCCAGCAGGCCATAGAGCGCGGCAGCTCTCCCGTCGTTGAGCGTTTTATGCGGCAGAACAACGCGCCGCCCGTCCCCATCATCACGGCCTCGCTCGTCATGCTCGATGCCATCTTTCGCGGCGAGCAGACGCAGGCTGCGGAGATTTTCCGTCGCCGCATCAACGAAGAGCCGGGCACTGCCTTCGCTCTCTCTCCGAATAAGATTGCGAGCCTCAACGTCGCCGCGATTCCTGAAACCGTCAACACGCAGAATGTCGTGGCCGTCTTTGAAGGCAGCGACCCCTTGCTCAAAAACGAGTATGTCGCCATCGGCGCGCATTACGACCACGTCGGCACCGGCACGCCGGTTAACGGCGATGCCATCTACAACGGCGCTGACGACGATGGCTCCGGCACGACCGGCATCCTCGCGATAGCCGAAGCATTGGCCCACGCGGGACAGCGCCCGAAGCGTTCCGTCCTTTTTGTCTGGCATGCCGGTGAAGAAAAAGGACTCTGGGGGTCTCGCTACTTCACGCAGTTTCCGACCGTTCCGCTTGACCGCGTGATCGCGCAGCTCAACATAGATATGATCGGTCGCAGCAAAAAAGATGGCGATACCAATCCGCGCAACAAGGAGCTTTCGGGGCCGAATGAAATCTACGTCATAGGCTCGAAGATGATGAGCACGGAGCTGGGCGAGCTGAGCGAGCGGGTCAATAAATCCTATCTCAACCTGAGCTTTAATTACCGCTACGACGACCCTAATGATCCCAACCGCTTCTTTTTCCGCTCGGACCATTTCAACTACGCGCAGAAGGGCATTCCCATCATCTTCTACTTCGACGGCGAGCACGAGGACTATCACAGGCCCGGAGACGAGGCCGACAAGATTGATTATCAGAAGATGGAAAGGGTCGCGCGCACCATCTACATGACGCTCTGGGAGGTCGCCAACCTGTCAGCGCGCCCGCGCGTGGATAAGCAGTTGCCGCGGGAGTTGATGGGCAACTAAGCTGAGCCGCACGGGCTTGTCAGGCTTAAAGGCAAAAAAACGAAAATCAGTAGTCAGAAGATAGCGGCCTGACTGAAGCTTTTCTTCCGGCTACTGATTTTTATATTCTTCTTGCATGTTTTGTGAATAGACTTTCGGAGGCAAACAAACTGATGAGACTAAGACGAAAGACCGGAGCCATCGCTGCTCTGCTTTTGATGGCAATGATGTTGATGACTACCGCCTCGGCCTTCACGCCTCAATGCGGCGGGATGGGGGGCGGCACGTCGCGGCGCGTGCGTTTCCCGCGCGGACGGACGACGGCGATTCTCAGGGGAACGGTCGTCAGGGGGACAACCGATAACTATCTGCTCGGCGCACGCGCGGGCCAGACCATGACCGTGCATATCACCGCGAAAGCAAGGAATGCCGTCTTTCAAATCTACGCTCCCAACGGCGACGCCCTCGAAGGCGCGGGAGAGATGAGCGATGCGAAGGATTGGTCGGGCGAGCTGCCGCAATCGGGCGACTATACAATCGTCGTCGGCGGCACACGCGGCAACGCCAGCTACACGCTCGAAGTAACCATCAGATAAACGATAGACGCCGCAGCCATGAACGCGGAACTGTAGGCAATCGAATCAGCGGTTCATTGGACCATTGTTTCATTAAATCAATGAACCGCTGATTCGATCTTGATTAGCCAAGCGTTCATCGTCGCGGCGTTCCTTCCTGTTTTTTATCTCCATTGGCCCAGGCGACGGCGTGCCAGCTCGCGGCGGGCTTTAAAGCGGTCGCGCATCTGTATCAGTTGTTCGCGGCGAAACTCAAGCATCCATCCGATGAGCGCAAGCAGCGAGCCGACCGTAATCAGGTAAACCTTGAGAGGCACTTGCAGCCAGTCAACAGTCGTCAGGGCCAGCACCAACAATTCCAGAACAAGCGTCGTCAACCCCACCAGCACGGGCGCACGCGCCCTCCCCAGCACGCCCGATAAAGCGAGCGCCAGCGAAGCGAAGAGCACGCCCAGGTCTCGCCAGGGCGCAGGTACATCCAGGACCAGCCGGAACTCAAGCGAGTGAAGCAGCAGCGGCACGCACAATAGCAGGCTTCCAGACCACAGGAGCAAGCCAGTATCGCGCTCGTACTCTTCCCACTCTCGCTGCACAGAAAGATAAGCTATGAGGAGGAGCGCAATGGCGACCGGCGAGGTATAAACCTCCACGTCGGCCAGAGGGTCAAAGCCAGCGCGCAGGCACGCGAGCGAGAAGGCTGCGACGGCGCTCAGGAGGCCCGCGCGAAAATATGAAACACGCGCTGGACCAGCCGAAATAAAGCTGGCGATGAAGGCTTCCAGCGCAATCGCGGCCAGTGTCAGGCAGGGCGCGAGCAGGAGCGCATCGCCCGCTCGCAGATGCGGCGCAGATTGGAAGCAGGCCGTGATAAACGAGAGCGCCGCCGCCAGCGCCGATGCGTTCCAGGCTTCAGTCGCCAGCCATAATGCGCCCCGCTTCTGCGCGTACACGCCGAGCGCGAACAAAAGAGGCGGCATCAAGAGCGCAAAGCTAAAGACAAACCAGTTGGCCTCGACACGCAGGGCGATGAGGATAGAGATAAAGAATGCGCCCGCGTGAATGAAAGCAAAGCGTGTGGTCCAGGCAGACTTTAGTCGCGCTGTGCGCTCGGTCCAGTAAAGCAGGGCTAAGAGGAGCACGAAGGCCGCGCTCAGGCCGCCGCTCTCCATGAAGTAAATCGCGTGCAGAAACCAGAGCAGCGCAGAGAGCAGCGCGGCCATATCTGCCAGGAGGCGCACAACTGTTTCCGGCAAGCCAGCCGTGTTCAAGGCGGATGCCGAATTTGCAGGCAGCCAGAGCGCCCGCGCCCTCTGGATGAGAAAGGCCGCGCACAAAGTGAGCGTCGCCACGGGCCAGGCTTTTGGCAAAAGGCCGAAATGCTTGAGCGCATCTCCGCCTGCCGCCGTCAGGACCAAAGCCGCGACCGCTCCCAAGCCCGCGCCGAGGGCGGAAGCTTCCGCGCGCGTGCGTAGTAGCCCGTAAAGAATCGCCGCCGCGAGGACAAAGAACATAGAGGCGCGCCAGCTCTCCGCTCCTGCTTCCGCGAGGTGCAGAAAGAGGGCGACCATAGTGGACCAGCAAAGATTTAGTAAAAACTCCGCATCGGCCACACGCACAAAAGGCGCAGCAAGATGCAACTCGCTACGCCGCGAGCGCAGCCCGCGCGCCAAAGCATAAAGCGCGAAGGGCCACACGGCGCAGAGCGCAAAACCAGTTTCCGTTTTGAGAGAGGTCGAACCCAGCGCGACCAGAAAGGCTATTGATGCCAGAGCGGCTGAAAGATATGAGAGCGCTACCTGGACCACCCTTTGACAGAAGCGCGGCGTGCTGAGAACAGCGAAAGAGGCCGCTAGAAAAGCGAACGAGGCTGCCTGCGAAGCTCTGTAGACAACGCCGTCGAGTAGCCCGCCAAAGAGCGCGGGCACAAGCAGCAGGCTCGCAATCATGCTCGCCGTGTGCAGCGCTCTCGGATACTCATCGCCTCTCGTCAAGCGCGCCGCGGCGGCGAGCGCAAGCGTTGTGGCCGTCAAAGCTAGTAGCTGAGCAAAGCCCTCTACACGAAAGCCGTCGAGCGTGAGCAATTCGGTCCAGCACAGGGCCAGGAGCGCGAGCGTGTAAAGCGCGACGCGCCTGTTCGTATAGATAAAGCGACCCGTGAACCAGAGCGCGTAAGCCCAGGCTGTCAACAACAGTGCGGCGATGCTCGCATCATAAGTGCTCGCGCGCAGCCGGAAGATGCCTTCGTAGAGAGACGGCGACGAGCCGAGCCTGAGCGGTAGATAAAAAAAGGCGCTCAGCGTTGCCGCTGCCAGCCCGACGCGCACGAGCTGCACGCCCCACAAATCGTAACTCCAAAGGCCCGCCCGTTGCGACGAGCGGTCGAACCCCGTCTGTGACGAACTGTTGACCGCCGAAGCCGCATCTTCTTCAGTAGCCGACGCCTCATCCTCAATTTGCAAAGGCTTGTCTTGGCTGCGCGGAAAAATTTCGGAGAGATGAAGAAAGGCGAGCGAGATGAGCATGGAGACGAGCGCGTAGAGACCGAAGGCTGTCCGGTCCAGCCGGAAAACTATGGACCAGCCGGTCGCCAGAGTCGCCCCGGACGCGAGGTAAACATAGAGCTTTTCGCGCAGCAGGAGCGCCGTCAAAGCATAGAGAATGGCGCACAGAGCGCAGACCAGCCAGGCCCGCCCGTTATCCGTAATCAGACCGGAGCGCACGAGAAACCAGAAGTTGATGGGGACGAGAAGCGAGCCGATGAGCGTCAGCGCGCGGCCAGTGAGCCGCTGTCTTGTGCGCAGGATGGCGTACCAGCCGGATGCTGTGAAGGCTGCGGTCGCCGTGGCGAGCAATCCGGCCTGGACCATAGGCTCTTGCAGCTTGAGATAGAGCACATCGCGCAGCCAGAGGATCACGCTGACGACGATCATCGCCGCGCCCGTGTAGAGCATGAGCCGCAGGTTGTGCGGGTCTGTCAACGTTTCAACCAGCCGGCGCGGAGTTCTCTTATCGCCTGCATCTTCAAACCTGCCCGTCGCCGGACCAGTAGATGAACCGGCAGCGGGGCCGTGATTAACAGCACTCGCCAGCGGCGGGGGAGTAATCACTTGCTGAGCGGGTTGAGACGCGGGCTGAGGCTCTGTCTGTGGCCGCGTGCTCTGCTTTGCGCCGCTCACGGGCGCGAGTTGTTGCTTGAGCAGTTCGCGTCTGTGCTCGTAGCTCTCGCGCAGGTCCGCGGCCTGTTCCGTGTTGATGATGCCAGCCGTTTCCCAGCTTGATAATTCGGAGAGCAGAAAATTTATCGCGCGCAGAATCTCCGCGGGCGTTTCTTCCAGACGTGCGCCGCAGTTTGTGCAGAAGGCAGCGCCTGTCGGATACGTAGCGCGACAGGCCGGGCACTCAGGGCGTTCTGGAAGATGGGGAGAGCCTTGCATAGATTCTGTCAAACAGATTTTCAGGCACGCTCGCGCCCGCGCTCTGCGACGAGGCGGCGGTAGGCTTCCGCGCGCGTCAGGCCCAGCTCGCGCGCCACACGCTTGAGAGCCGCGCGCATCTCAAGTCCCTCCTCTTCGAGCGCCGCGACGCGCACCGCCAGACCCTGCGCAGCAGAATCCGCCGGAGCCTCGCTCTCAATGACCGTGCGGTCAATCACTAAGACTATCTCGCCACGCGCAGCCTCCGCCGAAGCAAAGCGCACGGCCAGCTCGCTCAAACGACCGCGCGCCATCTCCTCATGCATCTTCGTTAGCTCGCGCGCCACCACGGCTTCGCGCTCGCCCAGGATTTCACGCGCGTCCGAGAGCGATTCGGCCAGACGATGCGGTGATTCATAAAAGATGAGCGTGGAGGAAATGGCGCGCGCATCCATCAGTCGTGCGCGGCGTTGGGTGCTGCGCGCGGGGAGAAAGCCGCCGAAGAAAAATTCATCTGTCGGTAAACCGGAAGCGACGAGAGCCGCGATAAGAGCGGTCGGGCCCGGCACGGGTACGACCTCCGCGCCCACCTCGAAGGCCACGTTAGCGAGACGAAAACCCGGGTCGCTGATGCCCGGCGTTCCGGCATCGGAGACGACGGCCACGTTTGCGCCGCTCGACAGCATGCGGCCCAACTGCGCTGCACGCGAACGCTCGTTGTGCTCGTGATAGCTGAGCATCTTCGTCTTGATGCCGTAATGGTTCAGTAGTACCTGCGTGCGGCGTGTGTCCTCGCAGGCGATGAGGTCAACTTCAGAGAGCAGGCGCACGGCGCGGTACGTGATGTCTTCCAGGTTTCCGATGGGCGTTGCCACGATGTAGAGCGTGCCTGCCATGCGGCTATTGTGGCATAGTGACGGACGAAAACGCGAAAGCTCCATCGGGTCTCATCTGTGAAACCCGATGGAGCTTTCGCTTGCCCCCCTTGTGCTCGAACCCTGCTGGCCTTCAGTGATTACTGCGGGAACGGCAAGCGTCTCCACCAGCCGTCGTTGTTGTTGCGATTGCGGTCGTCGCGGTTTCTGTCACGTCCGTAGCGGTCATCACGGTCGCGGCCATAGTAGCCGCCGTTGCCATAATTTCCGTTGTAACCGTAGACGCTGCCGATGACGTTCAATTCCTGTCGAATCTGTGCCCAATCGGAAGCGACGCGATTGTCGTAGACGCGACCGCGATTGATGACGCTATCCATTCTTGAAGCCAGGTCGAGCACTCTGCGCGCTTCCGTCTGGCTGCGATTGAGGTCGCGCCCGTCGTTAAAGCGGTCTTTCAAATCGCTCGCGGCGCGTTGAAAGTCTCTCGCCATATCGTTGATGCGATCTTCGCGCCTGGTCCCGTCCACGCGGCTGTGGTCCAGCGCGCGGTCTATATCATTCCTCAGCCTGCCGCTCAAATCCTTGAGGCGGTTGACGCTGTTGCGAATGGTCTGACGGTCGTACCGGCCATAGTTGCCATAGCCGCCGTTGTCTCTATTACGGCGATAATCACGATCACGCTGGTAGTCGGGCTGACCCCATGTGCCCTGCGCTGCCGCCAGGACGGGCAGGCAAAATGCTATCAGTGCTGCCGCGATGACGGTTGTCAATGTACATCTGTTTATCATCGAAATTTGATCTCCTCGCAAGATATTTCCAGAGAGGCAACCTCGGCATCGGCATCTTAGGAAAGGTGTCGGCGTCCCGGTCTGCCATGAGGGCAACTCTTTATCACCGTCTACTTATCAAGAGGCGGCGTGTTTCCCTCCGACCGCCAGTTATGGCAAGCATTGTGCCGCCCGTTTAAAGAGGCCCGCGGCAACAGTTAAATTGTGGGAGAAAGAGGCGAATCGCTTGATTTACGGCCAATCGTGTTTGATTTGAAAACGCCGCACGCTCCATCTGCCATCTTCCAAAACGTGCACGGCGCATCTCATATGGGTCAGCCGTTTGCCGGTAGAAGTATAGATTGATTGGGTCTCTTCTTACTTGGTCTGACGTAGGAAATCTTCAAAGGCTTGGCTCACTTGCGAAGCGTTCAGACGGTCGCAGCTATCCGCCTGCCGCTGGACCAGATTCAGCGGCGCAGAGAGAGAGGAAACCTGTGAGCCGCTGACATCTGCCTCGCCTTTGGTCCGCTCCATCAACTCTTGATGCAGGCTTTCCACCTTCCACCAAACTTTGCTTCGCTGGCGCTTGATGCGATTGGCTTGCCTGAGCTTCGTGTGATGCTCTGCGCGCCGGGCGGGTTCAGGCGGCACTTCGTCCGTCTGCGCGGAAAGGTAAGAGTAAACCAGAAAAGCTCCGGCCAGCAGCAAAATAATGGAGAAGACAATAGCTCCCATGTCCATTGCGGCTTGTCCTTCGTGCTTCTACGTTCCGAGAAAGCGTGCGATGTGAAGACGCACGCTTTCTTCCGCCAACTCTCTGCGCGCGCCCGTTTTTTCAAGCGCGAGCCATTGAGGCGTGCCATTGTCAGAGCGGACCAGCATCAACTCTTCATCCGAGGCACGCTTGCCTAAATGTTTGATATTGGCGAGCGCCAGCCCGCCTCCTCGCACAAACCCGTCGCGCGGCGCACGCGGCCAGCCCGCTTCGACCAGCAGCTCTCGCACGCCCAGACGAAAAATGAGGGCGCTGCCGACCATCGTCGAATGGCCCGCGCCAAAGCGGTGCGCCTCCTGCCTGCTCATCTGTATACTTCCGCCCGCGCGATTGGCCTCGCCCGCCACACGGCTAAAAGTATCCAGTAGCCACTGGATGCCTGCCCTTCGCGCCAAATCGTTCGAGGCGCGCAAGGCCAGGTAGTCCGCAATCTCGCCGCGTCCCGCGCCGCGCGCACGCCTCTCAGCTTCCGCCAGCGCCAACGCCCAGGCTTCATCCAGTTCGCTCACTCGTGCTACCTCTAAAAGAAGAGATGAGAGATAAGAGGCAGGCTATCAAGGCCCGGACCAGCCGACAGCCTTTCAACTGCGGTCTCTCTCTTCCTGCCTTTTACCCTTTTCCTTTTGCCTTTGTAAAGATGTTATCATGCCCGCTCAAACTGTCACATGCTCTTCCGTTCAGAAATAACTTCAAACTCCAGGGAGCCAACATTGATGACGCACTTGCGCCGCAAGCAATCAAGGCTGAGAGCCTGGACCATTGTGTTGCTAATCTCCGGTCTCTCGCTGGCCGGTCCTGTGGCAAAGGGTCAGGGCCGCGCGCGCGGGCGTGCCGATGCCTCTTCGAGCGCGGCGCAGACTTCGGCTCAAAATCGTTCGACTCAAAATCGTAATCCGTCGCGCACGCCGCGCCCGCGCCTCGTGCTGCTCATCGCTGTGGACCAGTTTCGTTACGACTATCTTGAACGCTTTGGCGACCTCTTTGTCGAAAACGGGCTGAGACGTTTGATGCGCGACGGCGCGTCCTGGACCGAGGGCAACTACGACCACACGCCGACCTACACCGCGCCGGGACACGCCACGTTGATGACGGGAGCTTGGCCCGCAGAGACCGGGATAGTCGGCAACGAGTGGCCCGACCGCGAGACGGGCAGGCGCGTCACGAGCGTCTCGGACGAAACCGTCAGGCTGCTCGATGGTCTTGAGGGAGAGCCTGGCGCAAGCCCTCGCCGCCTGATGGCTTCGACCGTCGGCGATGAGCTGCGGCTGGCGACTAACGACCGCTCGAAGGTCATAGGCATCTCGCTCAAAGACCGCGCCGCGATTCTTCCTGCGGGCAGACATGCTTCCGCGGCCTACTGGTTCAGCACCTGGAGCGGGAGGATAGTTTCCAGCAACTACTACTTCAACCAGTTGCCCGCGTGGGTCAAAAGCTTTAACGACACCCGTCCGGCTGATAAATATTTCGGCGCGCGCTGGGAGCGCCTCTTGCCGGAGGCCGAATACTTGAAACGCGCTGGCGCGGATGCTCCGCTCTGGGAAACCGTCAAGGATGTCGCGGGAGATACCAATACATTTCCGCACACCGTCACGGGCGGAGCATCATCGCCCGGCAGAGACTTTTACTGGGCGCTCGATTATTCACCCTTCTCAAACGACCTGCTGCTCTCCTTTGCCGAACAGGCCATCGTCAATGAAAAGCTCGGAGACGACGAGGATGCGGATGTGCTGACCCTCAGCTTTTCGGCCAACGATTACGTCGGTCATCGTTTTGGTCCATACAGCCAGGAGGCTATGGACGTGACCTTGCGCGTGGACAGGCAGATTGCCGCGCTGCTCGATTTTGTGGACCAGCGTGTCGGCCTCCAAAACGTGGTCGTCGTCTTTACAGCGGATCACGGGGTCGCGCCGATTCCAGAGCATGCCAACGCGCTCGGCCTGCCCGGTGGCCGCGTCCAGAACGCAGACGTGCTGCGCGCCATACATCTAGCCATCAGCGCCAGGTATAATCCTAAGAACCAGACGCCGGACCCGACCGCAGACTATATCTATCAGTACAAGGATGGAGACAAGCTGCGCGAAGCTTTCTACAACGCCAATCTATATTTCAACACTATCGCCTTAAAGCGCGATGGCGTCAGCCAGGAAGAGATAGAGCGCATCGCCGGCGAGGCGGCGATGACCGTCCCGGGGATTAGCCGCGTCTTTACGCGGATGCAGCTCGCGGCACGCTCTCTCTCTCCGGCAGACCCGCTTGCGCGCCGCGTGCTGCACGGATTCTACCCGCGCCGGAGCGGCGATCTCGTCGTCGTCTACGAGCCTTTCAAATATCTTGTGGATGCCTGGTCCTGGGTCACGGCGACGCACGGCTCGCCCTATTCTTACGATACGCACGTCCCCGTCATCATCATGAGCAAACGCCTCTTGCCGGGGCGTTATAATCAGGCGGCTGCGCCTTCGGACATCGCGCCGACGCTCGCCTCCATTTTAAGAATCCAGTCGCCGAGCAATACCGTCGGGCGCGTGCTCACGGAAGCCTTCGCCGAGCGGGAAGCGCAAAGGTAAAGACCGGATTTCCTTGTTTCGATTGATGGAATATAAATCATGCTTGTTTCAATCAGACCTCATCGTCAACATCGTCACGGCGCATTCATCGCTCTGGCCTGCTTTATTCTGGCGCTTCTCTGCTGGACCACAACATCTGCGAGCGCGCAGACCAGTCAAACGCCGCTCCCGCAAGTCAAGGCTTACGTCAACGATACGGCGGAGGTGCTGGACGGCGCGACGCGGCAGCAGCTCGAAACGATTCTCAAGAGCCTGCACGAGCAGGCGGGCGTAGAATTTGCGCTCGTGACGGTCAAGACAACCGGCGGCGAAGACATCTTTGATTATTCTTTGAAGGTGGCGCGCGAGTGGGGCATCGGCGGGAAAGGGGCCAGAAAGAACGCGCTCATGCTGCTGGTTTCCACCGAAGACGGCAAATCCTTCGCGCACGTCAGCAGGCTCTTTAAAGTCAACCTGCCGGACGGACTCATCGGCGAGATGAACACGCGCATACGCGATTCCCTTCAGTCTGGCAAATACGGCGAGGCCCTCTCGATGGCGGTCCAGACGGTCGCCGCCACGCTCTCTGCCCAACGCGGGTTGACGATTGAAGGCGTGGACCAGAAATATCTTTACGGCACACCGCGCCCTTTGAACGCCGCAGCAGGAGCGAGCCAGGCGGCGCAGCCCGCCGAAGAAAAGAGGACCGAAAATAGCGAGACCGCGACCGTTCAAGCGACCCCTGTGGAAACACCCGCGACTGAGAATCCGACAACGCCGACGACAACCAACAGGCGGCCCGCCGCGCCGCGAAAGGGAGCGGCTGCGCAGAGGAAAAAGGCTGCGGGGGCGGGCGGCCCGACAAACGCGAGCGGGACTGAAACGGTTGCCGCCGCTGATTCCAATCCGGCAAACGCTTCAATAGCTTCATCCTCTTCATCTGTCAAAGGGGATGAGAGCGAAGAGGTTGAAACGACTCTCACGCTCCCGCTGGCGGAGCGAATCGAAAAGCTCAGGGCCTTTATAGAGTCTCACCCGCGTTCTAGCTTGAGGCTGCGCGCGACGGAGTTGATGATTAGCTCGCGCGCCGCGCTCGGTGATGAGAGGCTCAAGGCAGGCGATAGAGCGGGCGGTCTTGAGCAGTTTCGACTGGCGGTGGCCGAAAGCCCCGCCGAGATGTCCGACAAACTTTTTGTCGGCGTCATAGGGCAGTTGCCCTTTAATCTCTTTCTGCGCGGCGAGCGCGCGGCCTCACATGAAATCGCGCGGCAGATTGAAACTAAAGTCAAGGACGACCCCAGACGGCTGGTCGCGCTCGCCACCTTTTACTTGCAGATAGAAGATGCGGAGGAGGCCGCGCGGCTGAGCGAGCTGGCGATCAAGCTTGCGCCGGAGCTGGCCGCCGCGCATCAGGCTCTGGGCGCTGCGCGCCGGATCGCACTCAGACTTGACGAAGCCGCAGCCGAGTACGCACGCGCTCTTGAGCTTGACCCGAAATCTGCCGGTGCGCGCCGGAGCCTGGCGGACCTGCGCCGCGCGGCTGGCAAACCTGAAGAGGCTCTGACGCTTTACCGCGAGCAGCTACAGGCGGAAGCCGGCGACAGACAGGCGCGCACGGGGCTGGTCCTCGCGCTCTTCGACGCGGGAAAAAGAGATGAAGCCGAGCGCGAGCTTGAAGCTGTGCTCAAGGATGAGCCGCGCAATCTGGTCCTGCTCGCAGGCGCGGCCTACTGGTATGCAGCGCATGGCGAGGGGACGCGCGCGTTCCAGTTGGCGCAGCGCGCAGTCGAGCTTGAGCCGCGTTATACCTGGGCGCACATCGCGCTCGCTCACGCGTTACTGGACCGACGCAGCCCGCTCGATGCCGAGCGCGCATTGCGTTTCGCCAGGCAGTACGGGCGTTTCCCGACGCTCGATTATGAGCTTGCCAACACGCTCGCCTCGATGGGTCTTTATGAAGAGGCCGCGACAGAGTTGGCTCGCTCCTTTCAGATTAAGGACGGAGAGATTCACACGCAGCTTGCGGGACGCACGCGCGCACATGCCCCGGGCTTTATAGAGCTGCTCGCGCCTGAGCGACGCGCCAGCATCTTCCAACCCGTCGCCGCGGATTCCGAGAGCAACGCTCGCATCTTAAAGGGTCTGCTCGCGCTCAACTCCGCTTTGAATCCTGCGTCCGGACGCGAGGCCGTGAAGGAGGCTGAAGTCATCGCCGCCGTACAGGAGTTCACAAAGGGTGATGATGCCATGCGCACTTACAGGCAGCTTTATGCCGCGAGCCGCCTGCTGAAATCAGGCGTCGCCCTTCAGACGGCGCTTGAGCTGACAGATGCGGCTGGCGGCGGCGTTGAAGCCGCGCTCACTGTTCCGGCGATGACCGTCGCCGTGCAGGCCGAAGAGCTAAGCGAGATACGCTCGCGCGCCATCTCGCGCGGCGGAACTCCAGACATCCCGGAAGCTCCGCGCAATGTTCTTGCCAGTATCCTGCGCGGGCGGATTGAAGCCATCGCGGGTTGGACTCTCTTCCAGCAGGACAAGATGAGCGAGGCCGTGACGCGCTTGCGCCGAGCCGCAGGCGTACTGCCTGAAGGCACTCCGCTCTGGCACACGGCGCTCTGGCATCTGGGCGCGGCGCTCGAATCGAGCGGCAGTCAACAGGAGGCGCTCGGCTTTTACATCAAGAGTTATAACGTCGCTGGTCCAGACCCCATCCGGCGCGCCATCATCGAAGCTCTCTATCGCAAAGTCAACGGCTCGCTCGA
This sequence comes from Pyrinomonadaceae bacterium, assembly GCA_036399835.1. Lineage (GTDB taxonomy): Bacteria > Acidobacteriota > Blastocatellia > Pyrinomonadales > Pyrinomonadaceae > DASYML01. Next base: position 23,438 of record DASWMI010000124.1, read on the forward strand.
AGGGCTTGACGAAAAGATTGGTCCAGCGCCCGGGACCACCTCAAGCTCTGTGCAGAGCACGCCCGCGCCAGCACAGCCGCAAACACCGGCCCCTACACCGGAGCAGACGCCGCAACCAGCGCCGACTCCGACGGCCACGCCATCACAGACCGGCTCGCCGATGAGATGAACAAACGATGAGCTAAAGAAATGAGGGCTTGAAGCTTCCAAAGCCCGGCATCGTGCATAAGAGAACAGCCCACGGTTTTTAATCCGTGGGCTGTTCTCTTTCTAGTGCGACTGACTCTCGTTCGTCAATCCTGCTCTTGATTATTTCATCGCGGGCGGCTGCATGGGTTTGCCTTCCGCGTCGAAGACTTCGACCGTGCCGTACTTGGAAAGCACGTCGCGCGCCTTTGAAGCATCGCCGACGGCGACGATTTGCAGATGCTGAAGGTCTATGTACTTCTGCGCGACGCGCTGTACATCTTCAGCCGTGATGGCAGCTACTCTTTGCGGGTAAGTGTCCCAGTAGTCCGCGGGCATGTCGTAAAGCTTCTGCGTGATGATGTTTTGGAGCAGTGATTGCGGCTGCTCCAGGTCCAGCGCGAAGCCGCCGACGATGGCGCGCTTGGCGTTCTCGAGCTCCATCGCATCCACCTTCTCGTCGCGCAGTCGCTTCAGCTCATACATAAACTCTTTCATCGCGCCCTCGGTCACGTCGGTTCTGACCTCCGAGCTTGAGACCCATGTCCCGCGATATTTCGAGCTGCCGAAGGAGCTATATGCGCCGTAGGTGTAGCCCTTGTCTTCGCGCAGGTTGAGGAACAACCTGGCCGCTGGTCCACCGCCGAGAATCCTGTTGGCGACGAGGAGCGCGAAATAGTCTGGGTTTATGCGCTCGATGCCGAGCGTGCCGAGCTGTAGGACTGTCTGGACAGAACCCGGGCGGTCAATCAAGTAAATCTTGGCTGCGCCCTGGTTCGGAGCGGCGGGAATCTTGGTCGCGGGAACTTCGCCCTTTTGCCAGTCGCCAAAGGCGCGCTCGATCTTCGGCATAATCTCCTTGAGCGTCACGTCGCCGACGATGGCGAGGATGGCGTTGTTCGGACGATAGTAGGTCGAGTGAAAACGCGCGAGGTCTTCGGTCGTGGTGCGCTTGATGGATTCGAGCGGGGGCGAAATCAGAGATGCCGGGTGCTCGCCGTAGATGGCGCGCTGGAAACGCTCCTGGGCCAGAAACTGCGGAATCGAGCGCTGGAACTGAAGCTGCGAGATGAGCCGCGTCTTGAACTTCTCAACCTCATCCTGCGGGAACTTCGGATTGCGTATCACATCCGCGAAGAGATCGAACATCGGGTCGAGGTTCTCAACCAGGCCGGAGGCGTTGACGACGGATGTGAAGGTAGAGAGACCCGCGTTGGCCGTGAGCGTTCCGCCGAGAGCATCAACCTGCTCGGCGATCTCCTTGCTCTTGCGCGTGGCCGTGCCTTCGCGCAGCAGCGAGGCTGTGAATTGGGCCAGCCCGTGATGGTCCGCGGGGTCTACCAGACCGCCGCTCAGGAAGACCATCTGCATGTTGAAGGTCGGGACCCTGTGGTTTTCGAGCACGACGATACGCAGGCCGTTGGGCAGCGTGGCTTCCTGCGCCTTCGGCAGCTTGACGTTGAGTATCTGCTTGTTGACGGGGGCGCGGCCCTTGATGACTGCGCCCTTGGTTGTTTGTCCGGCTGGTCCGGTTTGTGGTCCAGGGCCTTGCGCTAAGGCAGGGCCGGAAAAGAATGCGAGCACGAGCAATGCCGCAAGTAGTCTCTGACTGTGGGCTATAAAAGTCTTCATGATTTCTCCTCCTTACTTTCCTGCGGCTTTCGCGGTCGCCGGGCCTTTCGGCTTCGGCATGGTGACAACGACGGTGCGGTTGGTTGACTGCAAATATTTATTGGCGACGCGCTGGACATCCTCTTTGGTCACGGCGGAAACCTTGTCGAGCCGCGTGTTGATGAGGCTCGGGTCGTTGTAATAGACCGCGTACTGTCCGAGCAGCAGAGCGCGCGAGAGCGAGCTTTGCATGTTATTGATAAAGGCGCGGCGCGCGGAGTTCTTGGCCTTCGCCAGCTCCCAATCCGCGATAGGCTCTTTCTTGAGCCGCTCGATCTCTTCGTAAATGGCCGCCTCTACGTCTTCGGTTTTGACGCCGGGTCTCAAGGTCGCGGTGATATAGAAAGCTCCTGGTCCACGCTTCTCGTCTATAAAGCCGCCGATATTTGTGACCATCGGCTTGTCCTTAACGAGCTTTTGATAGAGCCGCGAGCTTTGGCCGCTCTGTAGAGCCTGCGAGAGAACCTGTAAGGCGTAATAGTCGGGTGTGTTGCCTTGGATGGCTTTGAAAGCGATATTGACGCGGGGCAGGCGCGCGAGTTGGTCTTCCAGAGAGACGCGGCGCTCTGCCTTCTGCTCCGGCTCTGTCATATCCACTGCGGGCGGGTTGGGCTGGCGCGGGATACTCTCAAACTGCTTGCGTATGCGGTCCAGCGCATCCGAGGTCTTGAAATCGCCGACGAGCGTGAGCACGGCATTGTTCGGCGCATAGTAGGTCTTGAAAAACTGCGAGACATCTTCGACGCTGGCCGCGTTCAAATCCTCCATCGAGCCGATGGTCGTGTGCTTGTAAGCGAAGTTGTCATAGATGGTTTCCTGGAGGACTTCATCGCTCTTGCCGTAAGCCTCGTTGTCAACGCCCAGGCGGCGCTCTTCCTGGACGGCGTTGCGCTGGTTGTCGAGGTTCTCTTTGGTAATGGCGAGGCTGCGCATGCGGTCGGCTTCGAGGAAGATGGCGAGGTCCAACTGATTCGAGGGCAGCGCCTCGAAATAGTTGGTCCGGTCTTCGTTGGTCGTCCCGTTCATGTTCCCGCCGTTATTGAAGACGAGGACGAAGTGCTCGCCGCTGCCGACATTCTCCGAGCCTTTGAACATCATGTGCTCGAAAAGATGAGCAAAGCCGGTGCGGCCCTTGCGCTCGTCGCGCGAGCCTACGTTATAGGTCACGGAGATGGCGACGACGGGCGCGGTGTGGTCCTCGACCGTGATGACGCGCAGGCCGTTCTTGAGAGTCGTTTCTTTATAGTCCACGCGGACGTTGCGCGCGCCCTGCGCAAACAGGGCCGAAGCCGCGAGCGCGCAGACCATCAAGGCGCATAGAATTCTGTAAGTTCGTCTCATAGCAGTGTTTTCCTTTTCTTGATGAGAGAGGTAAAGATTGCCCTTCAGAAATATTCCCATCCGACCCGACAAAAGTTCCCTGATTTTGTGTTGAGAAGAATAAAGACGGGCATGACGCCGCAGCCTGATTCTTCCCCGAAGACGAAGAGGGGCACAAAAAAGGGTAGCGTCAAGGGCTATTATACGGGGGAGGCGACGAGATAGTTTCCCGTATTCGGCCAATTTTGGCAACCCCGCCGCGAAGCCGCCGCGACAAAATGATCAGTGTGGCCCAGTGGCCCCCGCCCGCCTGTCCTAACTGCATGCTCGCAAAGGCACTTTCCTCCCGCCTCGCAGCCAACCGCAGGGCGTGTGCAGCCATCCAAAAACACGCGACCGGACAAATGAGATTTCACGCGCAGGGCCTTGATGTCCCGGGCTTGATTTGAGGATTTGCTTGCTCGCCTTCAGAGCCGCTCGCGGTTTGATGGAAAACGATAGGGATGGCCCGCCCCGACTCAGGCTTTCTTGAGAAGGCGCGGCGGACCAAATCAGATTTGATTAACAGACACTCTCAACGGACCAATTTTATGAGAAAACTCGGACTCCGCTTTTTTCAGACGGCGACGCTCGCCCTCCTTGCGCTTCTCGCGTTGATTTCGGCTACGGCGCAGCAGCCGCAACAGGCCGGAAGCCGCTATGATGTGACGAACTATCGTATAGAGGCACAGCTTATCCCGGACCAGCATCTCTTGCGCGCCGCCGCAGAAGTGACCCTCACGCCGCTCGAAGCGACGCGCTCCGTCGTCTTCGAGCTAAACGGCTCGCTCAAGGTCGAGGCCATAGAGCGCAACGGCAAACCCATCTCAAACTTCGTGCAGGATGCGGTCGGCGTTGGCGCGCTCGGGCCGAGCGTCCGCGTAGACCTGGGCGAAGTCGTTCCGGCCAACCAGCCCATCACCCTGCGCTTTCGTTGGAGCGGCGCGCTCGTCTCGCCAGAAGGCGGACCGCTCGCCACCAAGCGCATGGCCTATGTCGGGACAGACGGCTCTTACCTGACTTATGCCGCGCGATGGTTTCCCTTCCATGATTACGCCGCGGACCGCGCGACCGCGGACATCACACTTCTGGTCCCGCCCGGGGTGCAGGTCTCAGGCTCCAGCGACGAGCCTATCGTCCGCCAGCCTGCCGGCAAGGACAACAACGCGCGCTTTCGCTTTGTGCATCAACAGCCGGCCCTGATTGGCAATATCATCGCCGGGCCTTTTGTCACCAAGACGCTGCGCTATGGAAATTACGAGATACAGTTTTACGTCAAGCCCGGCAACGAGAGCCGCATTACGCGTTATGGCGAGCTGATTGGCAAGGCGCTTGAATTTTACACGCAGCAGTACGGCGCGCCGGCCTTTGGCTCGCGCCTCATCGTGGCCGAGACAGACGACGAGACGCTGGACGCCTACGCTGCTCCCGGGGCAATCTTTCTCGCCAGCAAGTTTTTCGACGCCGCGCGCCCCGTCCCCGAAGATCGCTTGCAGCGCGAGGTCGCTTACCAGTGGTGGGGACAGACCGTGGGCCTCAGGTCCTTCGACGACGCATGGCTTTCTCAGGGTCTTGCGGAATGGAGCGCCTTTGCGCTGCGCGAAGCTTCCTTGACGGGCAGCGCGCTCGATGCGGCCCAGCGTGAAGAACAGGAACGCGCCCTGACCTTCGAGCAGACAGCTTCGATTGTCCGCGCGCCAGCCTCGCTCGACGATCAATCCGCGGCCTACCAGTCCATCGTCTTTTACAAGGGCGCGATGGTCTTTCGCATGCTGCGCGAGACGCTCGGCAAAGAGAAATTCGCACAGCTCCTGCGCACCTTTCTGGACCAGTATCGCGGCAAGAGCGCCTCGATTGATAATTTTGAAAAGCTCACCTCGCAGGTAGCAGGCGAGAATATGCGCTATTTCTTCGCGCAGTGGGTGGAAGGAACGGGCGTGCCGGAGTTCACCGTTGACTACCAGATTATACGCACGCGCGCAGGCAAATTCCTGACGCGCGGGACTATCAAGCAGAACCTGGATGCTCTGCGTCTGCCCGTTGAAACGATGCTCCACGCCGAGGGGAGCGACGACCAGATTGTGACGCTCCGCGTCGAAGGCAAGAGCGAAGATTTCGTCTTCGAGTCAAACGGCCAGCCGATAGAGGTCGTCGTTGACCCGAACAACAAAATCCTGCGGATGTCCGAAGACCTGCGCGTCTCCATCGTCGCGCGGCGCGGGATAGAACAGTTTAAGGAAGGACTCTACGACGAAGCGCGCCAGCAGTTTGAAGCCGCGCTCAAGCTGGACAAATCAAACTCCTGGGTCTATTACAACCTCGGGCTGCTCTATCTCGAACAGCGCAACTGGAATCTGGCCCTCGACAACCTGGACGCCGCGCTCAACGGCAGCCTCAAACCCTCCTGGATAGAGGTCTGGGCGCACATCAAACGCGGCAACGTCTACGATGCCAGGGGCGACCGCGCACGCGCCGTCAATGAATACAACAAGGCTGTCCAGACCGGCATCAGCTACGACAACGCGCAGGCCGTCGCCAAGAAGTTCCTCGCCACTCCCTTCGACCCGAAGGCCGAGCAGGCGCAGAACCAAAACCGCTAAGATAGCGCACAAAGTCGAAAGACACAGAGAGGGCGCTGAAGTTAAGCTCGCGAGCTTA
>DASWMI010000125.1:0-17717 GCA_036399835.1 Pyrinomonadaceae bacterium
CCAACCGTTATCGGGCCTAGCGGCTCGCCTTGATGTCGTAGGCCCATAATGTCTCTAAATCGCGAATGTAGAGCCTCCCGTTGGCGATGACCGGATACGCAAACGCCATCTCCGCAAACTGCCCCGCCTGTTTATGCTTCGGCTGAGCGGGCGGAGTAAAGCGTCCCTTTTCGTGATAGCCTTCAGGGGTCGCCTCCACCAACACGAAATCTCCGTTCACGAGGTGAAGATATAAATGTCCATCGGCGTAGGCTACAGACGCCCAGCCGAAACTCTCGGCCTGCCATTTGACCTTCCCCGTAGTGAACTCGACCGCGACCAGTTTCTGCCCGACTTCCGTACCGTACAAATATTCACCGACCGCCACCGCGCCACCGATGCCGTTCGGAAGTCCGCGCGTGAAGTAGACCTGCTCCGCGGCGACTCCGCCCTGGTCCAACTTTAAACGGACGAGTCCGCCTCCGACGCCGAGTGCTCCGCCGTAAACATATTCGCCACGCGCGACCGGCGTGAAATACTGCGCCGGACCCTTGGCAACCTCCTTGTAGCGCCAGAGGAACTGGCCCGTCTTCGCATCAACCCCGACTATCCCCTTGCTCAAAAGCTGCACGTATTGTTTTCTGCCGCCCCCCTGGACGACAATCGCCGATGCATAGCCGGCGGGGTCTGCGCCGGGGACCGCCGCTTTCCAGACCAGCGCGCCCGTCTTTTTGTTAAGCGCTACCATCGTGGCCTCGGCGCCGCCGGGGGTGACGACCACCAACTCACCATCAACCAGCGGCGACTCTGCGTAAGCCCATTCGCCAGGCTGGCCGCCGAACTCTTTGCGTATGCTCTTCTGCCATCGAATCTTCCCGCTCTTGGCCGCGAGGCAGACGAGGTCGCCGTCCGAGCCGAGCGCGTAGATGAAGTCTCCGTCAACGGTCGGAGTGGACCGGGCCTTCGGGTAAGGCGGATTCTGATTCGGGTTGCCGACGTTGCCGACGCGCGTGGTCCAGACAGGTTTTCCATCTTGAGTTGAGAGAGCCTGAACAAACTCATTCTCCATGCCACGATTGCTCATCAGGTAGATACGCGTTCCGACAACCGCGGGCGTTGAATAGCCGTCTCCTATGTCGTTCACTTGCCAGAGCAGTTTCGGTCCTCCCGCCGGCCATTGTTTCAGAAGGCCGCGCTCCTGCGATATTCCGTCGCGTGCCGGACCTCGCCACTGAGGCCAGTCGGAAGCAGAGGCAGCCGTGTTGGCAGACCTCGTCAAGAACATGGCTGAGAAGCATAAACAAAGCGCTGTTATGGTAGTTAGCAATCGTGGCTTCACTGTCTTCTCCTTCTGACTATCGGAATGCTTCTGAATCTTACTGCTCTTCGCTGTTACGATCAGTTTCACGAAATGTTCCGTCGCACTGTGCTCCAGTCCCTCGGTGTGACCCATCTGGAAGCCAACCACGTCGGCGCAAGTCTCCCCTCTTTACAGTCAGGGGAACACAAGCGAGTGAGCCTTAGCCGATGAGCCAAACGGGCGGCGTTATCGGTTAAGCATTCAGGCAAGGGTTGAATTTAAGAGACGGGCTTATTGCGGGTCCGGTTGGATGAGTTGTTAGCTCGCGCGTGTGCGACATTCAAGCCGCATCATATACGCCAAGCCTCCTTCTGCTTCTTCCCTAGTTTCGTAGTATCGGAAGCCGACCTTCTCGTAACATCTGGTGGCTCTTTTGTTGTCCGGCGAGGGGTCTAGAATGATGCTGACTGGTTTGTGCTCGCGTATAATCATCTCGACAAACATTCTGATGGCCTTCGTTCCTATGCCTCGATTGATGTAATCTTCTTCGCCGATAAACTGGTCAATGCCGATAGAGCCGTCGGGAATCAGGTAATACTGAAAGTATCCGATAGGTTTCTCGCCGCATTCTTCGGCCTGGACCAGGATAAACCTTTCGAGACCTTCTTCCTCCTCGCCATAATTGCGAGCAACTTTCTCAAGGGTATCTTCACCGTCATCCCACCACTGCTTGACGTGTTCCCTGGACAACCACTCAAGCAGCAAAGGGAAATCATCAGATGTTAATGGTCTGAATCTAAGCCTCATAGATTTACTGCGCTTCCCACAAAAATCGTCGCGAGCTAATGCCGGAGATAAGCAGCGCCGCGCGAAAATCATTCAAGCTTCATCGTCCTGGGACATCTTGAGAGGCGCGCTCTAGGGCCTTCCGTGCGAGCGACCTGTGAGGCGCTCGCCTTGTCAGATGTCTCTCTTCGACCTAAGTATTGAAAGGCCGCCGACGTGTTCCCGTTCATCGTGATAACGCTGAACGGCTCATATTTCAGCTGTGCGAATGAGCCGGTCAACTCCTCTATCCATTCTCTCCGGTGGTGGCGCACGACTACGCCCTCCGGTAGTTCAAAAACGCCGAAAGCGCCATAAGCTTCCGCATCACGTTCGTAACGCTCGCGGTTGCGCGGGTCTTCGTTAAGGAGCAGGTCGCTGATATAGAGCAGGCCGTTGGGACGAAGCACGCGCTCGACCTCAGCAAGGAGGGCGCGCTGGGCCTCGTTTTGAGGTATGCAGGTGAGCGTGGCAAAGAGTAACACGGCGTCTAATGACCCACTCTCGAAGGGAAGCGAGCGCCCGTCATTAAGGAGCACACTCACCTGCGGGAACTCTTGCCGGCAGCGTGCGAGCATGGCCGCTGAAAAATCGACCCCAAAGACATTTTGATAACCGGCTTGTGCCAGCTCTCCCAGTGTGCGCCCATAGCCGCACCCATAATCAAGTACGCGCGCACGCGAGTCCAGGTAGCATTCCAGCCACTCTAGACGTAGCGGATGAGAGAAGCGCTTTTGCTGCGCCACGCGATCCCAGTAACTCGTTTGTGATGTCACATCTCGCATGTGGGAGTCGGAATACTTCAGCGCCTCACGCCCGAATTGACCGGGCGCGAACACGACACGGATATAGACAAGTTGACGATGAGAGACAAGCTCACTCCGTTCGGATTGAATGAGTTGTGCGGCGCGGATGGCAAGCTCACACGTTGTCTATCTAATTGCCCTCCGGCATCCGAATCGCCTCGCGCCGTGCGCAGGCATGCTTTAAGCGAAGCACGCGCTAAACATGCTGTGGCGAGTCTGGTCCGAATGACTTTGGAGAGGCGCTGCTTTGTCAGTCTCTCTTAATGAGACCAAACGGACGCCTTCTGCGCCCACACGCTGGCCGGATATTTCTGATTGAGCTGCTCGGTTATTTGGCCCAGCACTGTATGATCGTTCGTCCGCTTGTACTGGCTGACGCCTCTCCAATAGACGGCCTCCGGGGCGGCGGCTGTCTCCGGGTAATGCTCTACGACATCCGCGTAACGCTGCTCGGCATCGGCCCAGTGCTTCTGCATAAAAGCTACTCTCGCCAGTCCTATCTCCAACTGAGCGCGAAATTCTTCCTTCGGAAGATAACCCTCTATCCGCCATCTCTCTTCGCCGTTTGAGTCCATGATGAGGACGGTCGGTGTCCATACAGCATCGAAGCGGTGAAAGTAGGCGGGGTGCTCCTTGATGTGTGCTTCGAGGGGCAGGAAATTTTTATTGATGAAGCTTGAGACTTCATCGTCCGCGTAGGATTCGGCCTCCAGCCGAACGCATGCGCCTCAAGCCGGGGCCGCGCTGAAATCAACGAGCAGCGGTTTGTTCTGCGCTTTGGCTTCGGCCAGCGCCGCATCAGCATCTTTATTCCATTTGACAGCCATCTTGTGTGAGCCTCCTTGAGATATTGTTTCTGCTACGAAGTTAAATTTTTGCTCATTTATGTGTAGCTTGCAACCGAATTTGCGCAGTAGTTCTTTACAAACACCTGGCTATCTCGCCATGATAAGTGCATCTCACTTCTTTATTACGACTGATAACTCAAGCTCATTCGTGAGAGTAGTCAGATCGCTTCCTACATATAAACATTGACACCGTAGCTCCGTAGGGAATATCGTAGCCGCGCTCAATCTGTTCTTTGCTGTCTTCCGGTAAGAGAATACCTCACAAGCCTGACGGGCTTGCTAAACCACCCTCGCTCCTTAGAGACTTCCCCTCGTGGAGTTAGCGCCATGAATATGTATCAAAATATATTGCTATGGTTTATAGCAATACTTCCCGGCTCCCTCTATGTTCTGATCTGGATTGCGTATAACCGCATACTGGCTTACAAGCGAAGAGAAATTCTAAGCATCATGGGGGGAGGAGATACTTTCGGACTTTACATTCTGGCTTTCGGTGCTCCCTCTCAGAGACAGTCTTCCGAAAAGGGTAAAGAAGCACAATCAGAGGATGATTTAAACGAGACGGTTAATAATCTATTTGACCTTTATTATCACCACCGCGCATATATCCTTCCGATTATCATCAACACAATAGTTACTACTTTTGCCAGCATCATCACGCTTGTTTGGGCCAACCTCCAAATAGCCGGGGTTCCGGATGATTTTGAGGCTCGCCTTCGCAGCTTACCTCCCGTAGTTCTTGCGGCCTTTGCAGGAGCTTATATCTGGGGGCTACATGAGATTCTCAGGCGGTATCGAACAATAGACCTTTCACCGATTTCTCTTCATCTAGTATGGTGGCGATTGTTAATCGCGCCCATCCTTGGATATTTAATTAGCCTGCCTTTAGTCGATTCAATCAAAGTGTTTGTGGGATTTGGCATCGGAGCTTTCCCGGCAAGAACCCTGTTTGACCTGATCAAATCTCAAATGAAGAAGCACGCTATTTTCGGGGCCGATGACCAACGGGCCGAACAGCCAAATCTCTACATGCTCCAAGGGTTCACTAAAGAAATGATTGATTACTTGGAGGACGAGGGCATATATAGCGCCGCCCACCTGGCGCAAGCTGATCCAATTAAACTGCTTCTGAGGACTAACCTTGAGTGGAAAGTTATTTTAGATGTGATTGATCAAGCCATTCTCTTTAATTATATCGGGGACAAGCTACGGACACTTGGCCCAATAGGTATTCGAGGAGCCATCGAGGTGGCGGTCATTGGTCAGGCCCTCTTAAACGAGAATTCACATGTTAGAAGAAGAGCTATAGCGCTGGTCAAACTGATCGCCTCAAAACTCGGTGAGCCTGACCGCGGAGTTTTGAATCTCATTGAGATGCTAAATGAAGATGTACAAGTCACGTTTATTTGGGCTCTATGGGGGGAGGCATCGCCGCAAAGATATTCCAGAAGACGTGAAGATGTGGAAGAAAGCCTATCAGCAGGCGTGGCTCAGCCAGCACATAACTGACCCCGCCGGTGCGACGATGACCTAGCGCTGGCTGAAGGTGAGCCGGCACGACGCGAGGCATCCTCTGAGCTTAGCGTGTGACAGGAGCAGGCAGATTAAACTGCGCGTCATCGACGGGGGATGTTCTGCTTTACTTCGGTGCTCTGACGGCCCCAGACTCTGCCGGGAATTGCCCAGCGTATGGTGAACGGTAATTTGAAGACTTTGGAACCTGAGCAGATCATGGGAGATTACCTCCAGGCCAAGAGGAAATCTCTGAGCATCTGATACATCTCCTCAAAAGAGCCGGCGCAGTATAGAACCGGCTGGTAATGCGTGGGGTCGTAAGTTTGATGAGAGGCCGCTTCTATATCTAAGGGACGAAGCTCTGCCTTGTGCATCGCCCCTAATTCTCCAGCCGACGACAATAAGCCTGTGCCGTAGGCCCTGACTTTCCCATCTTCATACAGAACGCCAAACTCTATGGTGAACCAGTAGACGCGGGCCAGGCGTTCGAGTGCCTCAGGCGACGCTGTGCGTTTGACTGCACAGCCTACAAGGCGATTCAGTTCGGCGAGTCGCTCGCTCGCCAGAGTTATCGCGTGCCCGATGATTTCATGAGCTACGTCTGGCTCAGGAGTGTAGAGTGGCGTGGAGTAATGCCGTATGTACTGGGTTGAGAGAAACACGCCGTTGGCTAAGGATTCGAGAAAGACACGCGGCTCGACAAGACCCGCAACCGGCTCCAGGCGAAACCCGCTGAGGGATTCAACCCGCGCCGTCACTTCGCGCATCTGCGGAATGCGCTCTCGCGGCAAGTCCATACGTCTGACACATTCCAGATACTCATCGCAGGCATACCTCTGATGAGCCGTATCGAGCGCTCCCCAGATAGTACGCCATACCTCATGCTCTTCGGGCGTGTAAGGAGCGTCGGGGATAGGCGTACCGGGCGCATACTCCATGGCAATCTGCGCGATCCGGTTGCGGCGGGCGCGATACTCCTCGTCACGGAAGCCCGGGTGATCCGGGTCGAGTTGAACAATCATATTCCGCTCCGAGACGGAATCACCGAGAGTCGTTGTGACCATTCGCATGTCTACATGGTCGAGCAACAGTGGTTGCACTTCGTTTTTCATGATGAACCCCCGCTCTATCTGTGCGCCTGGAAAGCCACACGAAAAAGAACCGGCCACTTCTCCCGTCAGTCGGAAGGAAAGTGGCCGGTTCCAAGGAATCTTGTCTTGTGGTGGTGCTAGATAATCATCACACGCAGACAGCCCCAACGCCCCGCCCCGTCCCTCCGTGCGGAGAACGAGCCGTAATAGTAATAATAGCGAGAGGTGCTGTTCGGTTGCCTAATCATGCGCTTACCACGCGCCTCAAGCGTAGGCGCGTATGGATGCTAAAGTAGCTAGACGGATTTATATTGTCAAGCAATCCCCTCCGGCTCATCATCCTCTGTCCTCAGTTGCTTAGGCTTTAGGTCTTTGTTGGCTGGACCCTGGATGACCTGACCGTCGTAGTTGAAGCGTGAGCCGTGGCAGGGGCAGTCCCAACTCCTCTCTGCGCCGTTCCAGTGGACGAGGCAGCCCATGTGCGTACAGACGGCAGAGCAGGCGAAAAGGTGGCCATCATCATCTTTGTAGAGTGCAACCCTCTCACCTTTCCATTCGACCACTTCGCCCGCGCCCGTGGCAAGCGCGACCGTCTCATCTAACTCCGGCGTCTTGATGCGGTCGGCCATGAACTCCTTGGCGACGTTTAAGTTCTCTTTAATGAAATCCTTTGCCGACGTGACGGGTTTGAAACGAGACGGGTCAAAGAGTTCGCCCCAGGGGTTCTCGCGCGCCAGAATCATATCTGTGAGCAGGATGGCCGCCACGTGGCTGTTAGTCATGCCCCAGCCGCCGAAGCCCGTCGCGACGTAGAGATGCTTCGATGCGGAAGAGAGCTTGCCGATGTAGGGCACGCGATCTACGGTGTTGTTATCCTGCGTTGACCAGCGGTACTCGATTGACCGGATGTCGAAGCGAGAGCGCGCGTACAGTTCAAGCCGCTTGTAACGGTCTTCGGTTGGGCCGCCCTGGCCGGTTTTGTGTTTCTCGCCGCCGACCATCCAGATTGCTCCACCGTCCTCTGTCGGGTTAGCTCGAAATGAATGCATGTCCTCTTCATCAGCGCTGATGTACATGCCTTCCGGCACCGGCCCGTTGAGACGGCAGCCGAGCACGTATGATCGTCCGGGATGCATCGCGGCAAAGTAGATGTTGGGATCGTAATAAGGGAAATGCGTGGCTAGGACGACCGATTTGGCCGTGATCGTGCCTCCACTGGTTTCGACGCGGCAGGGTTCCTCGTCCTTGATGTCGAAGGCGCGCGTCTGCTCGAAGACGAAGCTTCCGTCGCCGGGTATCTTCTCGACCAGAGCCAGAAGATATTTGCGCGGGTGGAACTGCGCTTGGCCTGTAAACTTGACGGCCCCCTTAACGGGAAACGGGAGAGGCGTACTTTCGACGAAAGAGGCGGGCAGACCGAGCCTCGTAGCTGCTTCCACCTCCGCTTTAATATTGTCGAGTTCTTCTTCCAATTCCGTGTAGGTATAAGCATCCGTGCGTCGGAAATCACAGTCAAGGCTATACTCTTGGACGATGGCCGCGATCCTCTCAATCGCGGCTTGTTGGGCCTCAGCATATACGCGCGCACCGTCCTCGCCGAACTGCTTGACGAGGTAGTCGTAGATGAGCGCGTGAAGCGAAGTGATTTTAGCGGTGGTATTGCCCGTGACGCTCTTGACGACGCGATCCGCTTCAATGACCGCCACAGTCATGCCACTCTGTTTCAACTGAAATGCCGTTGCTATTCCACAGATGCCTCCGCCGAGCACGGCCACATCCACGGAGATGTCGCCCGCCATGCGGGGAAAGCTCGTCTCAGGAGTAGTTGCTATCCAAAGCGAGACGGGTTCTCCCGGCAGGTCATCATTGGTCCGCAGGTCGTTAGTTTCGATAGTATCCATGAAAATCTCCTCCCGGCTCGTGAGTGCCCGCTTTCGGTTCACTACTTAGGTTCGACCGCGTAGCCCGCCTGCCGCCACGCGTCGAAACCACCGTACAGCGGATGAACATTCTTCCAGCCCTTCTCTATCAATGAGAGCGCCAGACTGGCGCTTGAGCCTTCGTGCGGTCAAGTGCAGTAGGTGATGACGGTGCGATCTCTCGGTATCTCATCCAGATGCTCCTCCAGTTCATCAGCCGGAACCCGTAGCGCGCCCGGCAGCTTGGAGTCCGACTCCCCCCAGGCATTCGGGTTGCGGGTGTCCACAAAGAAAAGCGGCTCGCCCCTGTCCAGCCTCTCTTTCACTTCGTCAACGGTGACTCTGGTTGCTTCCATCTCTTTTACTGCCTCCTTTACTTTTCGATGTTGTTCAACTCCTGAAGCTAGAACAGCTCGCTTAACTTATCGCGGAAAATTGTCAGGGCCGGAGGTAGCGAGGCAACAGCCTGGTCGCCCCGTGTATTTAGCGTAGCCGCACTCTTCTTGGCGCACCTGGATAGACCGCACACGGTCCTGCCGCGTGTGCAAAGCTTCCATGACGCCGTTGATGCCATCGCCTGGTAAGTCGAAGTCTGTCTCCAGGCCCCAATCAATAATGGCTTCGATGAGTACATCCGCAGCCGTCCGAGCCATCGCCACACTCCTTAAACGTCGCGCGCCTTCTCTCTTGCTTCAACTCGCCTATCGTCTTGCGGGTTGACCGCGACGCCGTGTTTGAAGACTAATTCGCCGCCAAGATAGCCTGAGATTGAGATCAGGATAGCACCAACCACAGAGAGCGCAAGCCGGATAGTGTGGCTTTCGCTCACCACTTGCGGACCACTCATGGCTACAGCATTTCTCTGAAGGCTTTCGGCGTGGACCACGCCAGCCGGCGAGCGCGCCCGTTTGCTCCTCATCGAAATTGTCGTTGATAAACTCTATGGCATTTGTTCTGCCTTTCGGCTCAACCTCTTTGATTTAGACAGCTCTTCCGGCCATTAAATCATGTACCTGAACAACTCTATTTGTTACACTTAGGGGCTTTCCATTCGGATCTTGTTCGATTCCTCCCCGGATCGCGGAAGCTGCGCTTGCGGTCAAGCTACGTTTACCCGTCTTCTTTTAAACCCAGGGGAACTCTGATCATGCTTGCCAAAGAAGCTCTGTCTTTAACCGAGAATCGTATCCTCGCTGCCCTGTCTCGGCAGGAATATGCATATTTATTTTCGCGCTTGCAACCTGTTTATCTCTCACGCGGGAAAGTGCTCTACGATTTTGCAGACCCTTTTTCCTACGCCTATTTTCTGACGAACGGCATGGTCTCTCTACTCTCAATCACGGAAGACGGCTCGACTACGCAGGTGAGCATGGTGGGAAACGAGGGAATCGTCGGCGTGGCTTCCGTCCTCAAGGTGAACAAAGCGCCATACAGGATCATCGTGCAGATTCCCGGCCAGGCTCTGCGTGTCAGGACGGATGTGCTGTGCAGCGAGTTTAACCGTAGCGGTCAACTACAAGACTTGATGTTGAGATACCTACACGCGCTGCTCACTCAAATCTCCCAATCGGCGGCCTGCAACCGGTTTCATACTATTGAAGAGCGACTGTGCCGCTGGCTGCTCATCAGCCACGACCGCGTTAAAGCCAATATGCTCCAACTGACACAGGAAACGCTTTCGCACATGGTGGGCGCGAGCCGCACCAATGTCACGATAGCGGCCAACAATCTGAAGAAATCGGGACTCATCACCTATAGCCGGGGTAATATCGAAATTCTGGACCGGGTGGGACTCGAATCCGCTTCGTGCGAGTGTTATCGCATCATCACGGAGGAGATTGGCTATCTCTGCGCCGCTTGACCCTGCGGACCAAAAAAAAATATCAAATGTTCTATACATAACAGACAGCCCGTGTGAAGTTATTTATTTTCCCAGCACCTTGAGTGTTCTTCTATGGCAGAATTTTTGAGCGGCATTCCTGCCCTCAAATGCTTTAGTCGAACAAAACTGCTTGATAGCTGAAATTCAGGAAAGAGATGAAGAGATATGATGCGATCTTCGTGTGCCATGTCGCTTTGTGATTCGACTGCCGCCCGGATACGGTGCGCGGCCACTATTGGCTCAGGGTACTGGAGATTTTGTTATCTCGGCAATCGTAAAGCAGCTCACATGAAAAGCGCTGTCATTACCGGCAAGTAATGGCAGCGCTTTTAAATACAGCCTCTGCTACATTGTCGCGGAAGATGTATCGTTAGACACTTCACATCATAGCGCATCTGTGGCTGAGGCTCAACCCCAAAAAAAAGGAGTCCAGAAACATGAAGCGTTCCACACTTTTTTCAAACATCAATCCCCTCTCGCGCGTGCTCACTCTAATCCTGGCTATCTCCGTCTTTCTCTCTCTGTGCGTCCCCATCTTTCAAGACGCGGCGGCACAGGTGGGAAGCAAATTCTCCGGGCCGCAGACCGCGCCGGGGCAGGCTCGGCTGGGAAAGCACTTGCCTGAGTTGTCAGGCGTGCGCCAGCTGAAAATGGCCGAGCCGGTTGCGCCGCCGCCCTTTAGCAACTCCCAACCGTGCTTTGATTGCCGGGAGACGGCCCAAGCGGGCGAAGCCTTTGCTGCGGCACGCCTGGACCCGCATAACCGCACGGGTCAAAAGGGCTTCGACTTACTGTCACAAAATTTCAACTGGAGCAAGACGCTCATCAACCTGCCGGGCCGCGCCAGGTTAAATCTCAATCTGAACCTCGTTTATAATTCGCTGGTCTGGACCAGGGCCGATTCTCGAATAGCCTTTGACGTTGACCGTGGACAACCTGCTCCGGGCTTTCGGCTCGGCTTCCCGACCATCCAACAGCGTTTCCGCGATCCGCAAACGGGCCGCTCTGCTTACCTGCTCCTGACCTCCGAAGGCAGTCCGGTTCTTCTCGGACAGGTGGGCGAATCAAACATCTACGAAGCGGCGGACAACTCTCTTCTGCAACTGATTGATCGCGGCAAAAGCGGTGCGTTGTTGCGCCGTCCTGATGGCCTACAGTTCAGGATGCAATGGGTTGGCGGGCAGCTTCAATGCACCGAGATAAAGGATCGCAACGGCAACTACATCAACGTCGGATACGACAATCGCGGACATCTCAGCAACATCACGGATACCGTCGGACGCCTCCTGACGTTCAACCGCGACCGTGGAGGAAATCTTCTCTCGATCACGCAGGGACGCGGGGCTGCGGGTCGCACGCTGGCGACCTTCGGTTACTCGGATCTGACGATGCAGACAAATTTCAACGGACTACAGCTTATTGGTCCGGCAAACAATTCGTCCATCACTGTGCTGCGACAAGTAGGCTTGCCTGACGGCTCGCGTTATACCTTTGACTACAATTCCTGGGGGCAGGTCCAGCGTATTTCTCTGGTAGCCGCCGACGGGCACACGCTCGCCTACACCTCTTATAACCTGCCGTCGGATGGCAGCCTTGCGCTCACGGATTGCCCACGCCCGACAGAGATGCGCGCCTGGGCCGAGGATGCCAACAATGATGCCGAGGCGTTGACGCGTTTTGAGCTTGATGCCAATGGCGAGTGGGGGCAGGCGATACTGCCGGACGGCTCGACTCGTAAGGAATTCTTTGGCACGGCTGGCTGGCAGCGAGGATTGAGCCTGCGTGTGGAGCAGCGCGCGGCTAACGGCGCATTGCAAAAGGCCAACTCCACCGAATGGACGCAACAACCCATAGACAACAGCGATCTTTATCGCATCGTCCCGCGTTCGCAGGATAGCCTCATCATGTCGGCCACTGGCGGCCAGCAGCGGACACGCACGGAATACAACGGCTATGGTTTGCCGCAGGATGTTTACGATTACAAGGGCGACGGCGCAGCTCTCTCGCAGCGCACGCACCTGGAATACAACCTGGACAAGTTGTATCTTGAGAGGCACATCATCGGTCTGCTCCGCGAACAGACGACCTACGATGGCAGCGGAGCGTTGCTTTCCAAAACCACTCATACTTACGACCTGCCCGATAGCATCGTGGACCAGGGAGCGGCCTTGCAGCATGACGACGCCGCTTATGGCGCAAGCTTGCTGAGTGGTCGCGGACTGCTCAGCGCCATCTCTCACTGGGATGCCAGACACCCGGACAAGGCCGGCCAGACGCGCATCGGTTATAACACGACCGGCTCGATTGCTTTTATGCGCAACTCTGACGGGCAGCAAACAAACGTCAGCTATGAGGACAACTTTTCCGACCAGAAAGGTCGGGGAACCCTGGCCTTTGCGACCACTGCGGTTCATGCGGATGGCAGCCGGACGCTGACGCAATACGATTATGAGACGGGCAAGGTAGTTCGGAATCAGAGCGCAAAGGGTGAAGTTCATAGCTTTACTTATGACGCCGGGGGGCGTCTCACCATGCGCAAAGATGAGAAGACGGGCGGGATGACGCGCCGCGTCTATCTCGAAAACGGAACGCTCGTCGCGACCTTCCAGAAAGTCAACGCGCACACAAAGGAGTTCGGACGTTACAGCGTTTATGACGGTGCGCGACGCCTGCGCGCCATTGCCTTGGACCCCTTGAGCAGTGTGCAGGGTTACAGGGGCGTCTACATCAATCGTGACGTGATGGGCCGTCCCGTCAATCACAGCAAACCGACGCGGATCAATTCGTCATGGGCTATCGCGGAAACGCAGGTCTCGCTCAACACCTACGAATCAAAGGAGCAAGCGGGGGATGCAGCGCTGATGGCAAGCAGCCTCAAGCGTTTTGGCGAGAGACTGCTGAGCGGTCTCAATGAACTCGCCAACGCCGTAGAGCCGACAGCCTCTGCGCAGGATTGCGGGTATGACCCGTACTATGGCGATAGCTGCGAAGACCCGTATGGCAACGATTGGTTCTACGGTGATGAATGGGGCTACGATTATTACTGGGACTGGACCGAATTTGCAGATGCCCTGGTCTGGGGCGACGACCAGTACTGGTACACGGACGATTGGGACACGCTGAGCTATCTGGCCCAGTTGTCCGATGCAGAGTTTGAGGCACAGTATCAACTCTGGAACGCCGGCCTGTTGGGTTATGCCTCGGAGCTGACCTGGAACGGGCATGGTTACACGGGCTATTTCCCGACCTGGATATACGATTCTTTGATGGGCGATTCGGACTTTGCCAATGGAATTCTTTACGGCTTCCACGTGGATGTCGGCAGAAATGCCCACGACTTCAGATCGTACACGGGCACTTTCGGGGATGGCAGCTTACAGATTGTGATGGACCGTTACACGGGCCACTTCTATGCGGACGTGGACCGCTTCAATCCGTATCAGGATGTGGTCAACGCCTTCGGGCATGTCTTCGGAGAGGTCTTGCCGCATCTCTTCAGGAGAATCTTCTAGCAAAGGAGTGGTTATGAAAACCTTTGCCGTCTTAGCTCTTTCGTTGTCGCTCACGTTGCTCTCGCTTCCCGGCCTCTGTGCGGCGCAGGCGTTCAAGGGCAAGAATGTGCCGGATGACAAATCGCGTCTCAAAGCACAGAGGTTATGGGAGCAGGCCATCGCGGCCAAAGGAGGACGTGAGCGGCTCTACGCAGTCAGCAACTTTGTCGTCTCCTCAAAATCCAGCTTCGGATTAAGCCCGCGCCCAGATGTCATGGCGGGCGTCAAAGAGGAGAATCTGTATGTCTTGCCGGGTAAATGGTGGTCCTTCTCGGACTACCGCCCCGGCAAGATGGGGTACAGCATAGATGTCCTGGACTTTGAACGCAGCACATGGTGGCACACGAGTCCTGGAAAAAAAGTGCCGCTCAGCCCGCGCCCGGAGGTTCGCCAGGATGTCTTTAACAACTTCAAAGAGCGCTTCCGGCAGGCACAGTTTATCTACCTGATGGAAACGCAGTGGGTCAAGCCAACCATCGTCGGCGCGCGCACGGAGCGCGAAGGATTGAGAAAGATGGATGTCGTCGAGACGTTGATTGATGGCGTCCGCGTAGACTTCTATCTGGACCGGCAGACTCATCTACCCAGGAAGATTGCGACGGATTTTCCTGGCGTCAGGACCGGCGGCAAGATGGATTACACTTGCCGCCTGGACGACTATGTTGAGATCAACGGTCTTCGGATGCCGCAGAAGGTTGATTGTCTGGATAAGAACAATCGGACGGCATACCAGTTCAACGTGCCTTACAATGCAGCCATCTTCGAGCATCCGCCGACCCCGGACATGAGCGCAGAGGCCTGGAAAATATCTGCCAGGTAGAAACCGGAATCCGTGTTTGTGACGCGGACCAATCTCGCTTCTCGCGTCCTCCCGTTTGATTCCAGGAGAGGCTTGAGATTGTTCCGCGTCACGCCCTATCACCTCATGAAGAGGCTTGTGAAAAACTTGTGCGCCAATTATGGCCCGGCAAATTCCTTGACTAACTACTTTGGGCCGGGCTGTCCTGCCGCTTCAAACCCACTCGCCCATGCGTTTCCCGCTTCACAGGATTCACGGCCTGTCAGTTGCCCGGAGACGGAGAATAAGAGATGGCCTTTAATGGCCCTGTCTCTTTTGCTCACGCTCAGCGCCGCTCGCGATGCCCTTGCGCTCCTGCGTTATTCCGTAGCGGTCGGAGCTGACGGTTATTACTATGTCATACAGCTCGACTCGCTATTGCATCAGGGGCGCTTTTATTATCCCACGCAAACGCCGCTCATCTTTTATGTGCTGGCCTGTCTGCGACTGCTCACGGGTGATACGGTCCTTGCCGTTAAGCTTGGCAGCATAGCTCTTCACACACTGCTCTGTCTGGGTATTTACGCTCTCGTCAAGAGGCTCACGGGACATCGCTGGCTCGGCTTGATGGGCAGCATGTTGGCAGCCGTTCCGGCCATACATCTCTACATGATGACAGAGTTTATCAAGAACCTCGGCGCGGTCACTCTGTTGGTGTGGAGCGCCTGGAGCGCCGTTCGCGCTGCTCAGGAGAAGGAGCGTCGCCCTCTCTGGACGACACTTTCGACGGCTCTCCTCATGGCTGCTCTCTTGAGCCATAAATCAGCCTGGGCCATAGCCTTTTCTTTGCTGGTCCTGACATTCCTCATACGCCGGTCCACTCAGGGCCAACGCTCTCTATACCGAACCTGGATTCTGTTTTTATTCATCGCCGGTTTAGGTCTGCTTCCGGCGCTCATTGCCAGCCAGAAATTTATCGAGCTTCCCGTTTGGTTAGGCGCAGAAGTATTGAGCCGAGCGCGTTGGCCCATTAACGCGAACAGTCCTCTTGGTAAAACCGGAGCGATGGCGCTTCTGATAAGCTCGCCCCTGACCCTGTTTTTCATCGTGCGCTATCGTCGTAATCTGCCCACAGGCCAGTTAGCATTTGCGATGGGGAGCGTGGCGCTCTGGAGTCTGCTCCTGACGCTCAATCCGTTTCTCAATCACGACGTGCGACAGTTCGGGATAGTCGGACGCCTGGACCACCTCTCATATTTGCAAGCGGCTATTCTTGTTCCATGCCTGGTCCGAACTATACTTCATCTTTATCGTCAGGCTTTACCCTTCGCTTTTATCCTGACGTTTGGGTTTGTGCTGGCGAGCATCCAAGCCCCGCCGCCCAAAGGTTTGCAGCCGGCCTTCTTGTCGCGGCGAGCACAGATGCTTGAGGCGCTCCCGCCACAAAAAGCGCTGCTGGCCGACAAGGCGCTGGTCGTTGCACGCCATGGTGACGAGTTTGTCGTCACGCGCTCGCTTGGCCTCGCAGCGCAACAACGATTTCCGCTCGACCGAAACCGACCCGTCTACTGGTTATTGCATCGCGTCAAAGGACAATACCTGACATCGTCTATGACCGTCGTGATGGATGAGGGAATAGATTCATGTTTGGTCCTGGTCCAACATGAGAAGCTGGACCAATGGCTGATGATGATGGATGAGGACGAAAGAGTATCCCTCTTTGCGGAAAATCCGCATCTGGCAAATTACTTTAATAAGCAGGATTCACCAAGCTTCCCAGTCATATCCTAATTTGACGCACAGCCATCGCAGTGTATCCCCGCACGCGGATCGTTATGCTCTTAGTTGCGGCTGAAACGGTCGCTGCGCCGAGCGACGGCACGGGCGTAAATACTATCGGGGCGGCGCATTGTTTCTTCCGCGTTCTCTTTAGCTCCGCTGTGTTTGTTTGATGATAACGTGTTTGGGTTGGTCGAAAGTGGGACATAAAAATGGTAGGCGCGCGCGGATTTGAACCGCGGACCGCAACCCGTGTCAAGTTGGTGCATGTCAGTGGCGGCGTCGGCAGATTTAACTACCAACACCGCCCATAGCTTTGTGACTTAATTCTACTGCCGAAGCTGAAAGTCGCCCGTGCCTGATTTATCTGAAAACTCGAACTTAACATTTCTTCCCAGATTTGGCAGATAGTTGTATATCCAGACCTCTCCTGAAGAAGACTTCCGCACATCATCAGGTTTCCCATAGGTTATGTAAATGCGCCCGCGATCTGTTCTCCAGCCAGCCATATTACCGAAGGCAAAGTTCTGATTGGCATAAGCAATGCGCCCGTAGTATTCAGCACGGTACTCATTTTGGTCCGTTTCAGGCTGTGGGTCGCGCCGCCGCCAAAAGGCTTCGATAAACTGCTCACGCTCATCATCGGATTTGAGCATCGTGAAGGCCCGCTTTTCTTCAGCCGTGATGATGTAAGCGACATCTTCATTCAGCCACTTTGAATAAGCCTCTCCGAGTGTTAGCTGAGCAGAGGAGTCGCGTGATGCTCTGCGCGGTTGTTGCGCTATGGCAGAGATGCACATTAAGGCTGCAAGTCCGAGTAGCAGGAAAGTTCGCTTCATCTTTTTCTACTCCTTTCCAAATTTCCATAAAGTTTACCACAAAGGGGAGACGCCCAACGCCCGAATTAACCCGCCGGAAGACAACCTCGAAATAATCCAAGTTGACGATGAAAGCCAAGCTCAATCGCGCTCCGGTCGAATGAGTTGTTGGGCGTGCGCCGGTTTTATAGTTTGCGAGCCTCGACAAAAAAAATACGAGGCACATTGGGTACATGCCGAGGCGCGGTGGGGAAGGGCCAGCGGGCGGGGTCAACTTCTCCGGGCTGCGTTACCACCGCAGTCCATCCAAACTGCTCCATGAATTTTTCAGGCTCATCTACGCCGAAATGCCAGGGAGCACCCAGTTTTTCCGAGAAATGAAGTTGTTTAGCCAGCAGTGGAGAATCAAGCAAAGAGCGTCCCAGAACATCGAAGAGCAGGATACTATTCGAGGCTGATAGTAAATCTATTTTTTCAAAGAGAGTCAAAACAGCGGCTTCATCCAAATAGATGAGCAGACCTTCCACAAGCCACAAGGAGCGCTCGGTCCTGTTCATTCCAGCCTGAATCAGTCTGCTCTGCCATTCCTCTCGAAGATCAACTCCCACAGCATGTCGCATGCAATG
>DASWMI010000126.1:0-6064 GCA_036399835.1 Pyrinomonadaceae bacterium
CAGGGCTATCTCTTTCAGTTTCGGGTCGTGTGAAAATTTCATGGGTGACAGTTTACAGCTTACAGTTTTTAGTTTTCAGCGAACCGGTCCAATCAAGCTCTCTTCAAGCTCAGAGCTTAAAAAAGACTGCGCTCCCGAAGGTCGCAAACAGAATCAGACTGACAAAAGCGTTGGTCGTAAAAAACGCTGCATTGAGACGGCTCAGATCATCTGCGCGGACGAGCGTGTGCTGGTAGACGAGCAGCGCACCCGTCGAGACGACGCCGAGGAGCGCGAGCGGTCCCAGATGCGTGACAAAGTATAACGCAAGAAGAGTCGAAAAGCTTTCGGCATGAAAGAGCCTGGCAATCCAGAGCGCGCGCGCGATGCCGAATTTCTCAGGGATCGAATGAAGCCCCGTGCGCCTGTCAAACTCGTAATCCTGGCACGCGTACAGCACGTCAAAGCCCGCCGTCCACAACATCACGACCAACGAGAGCAGCCATGGTAGAGGGCTGTCAAGGCTGCCACGCACGGCAATCCACGCGCCCGCCGGAGCGATTGCCAGACACCAGCCGAGGACCAGATGTGAGAGCATGGTCCAGCGCTTCGTGTACGAGTAGAGAAGTATACTGGCGAGCGCGACCGGCGAGAGCAGGAGCGTCAGGCGATTGAGCATCGCGGCGGCGACGAAAAAGATGGCCGCGGAAAAGAGCGTGAAGCCCCAGGCGAAACCGGCTGAGAGAGCGCCCGCAGGAATAGCTCGCATATTTGTGCGCGGGTTCAGCGCATCGTACCGGCTGTCTACGATGCGGTTGAAAGCCATCGCGGTAGAGCGTGCGCCGACCATCGCCAGAGTAATCCAGAAAATCTGTCGCACTTGAGGCAAGCCGCCCGCTGCCAGCACAGCGCCCAGAAAGGCGAACGGCAGCGCGAACAGCGTGTGCTCGATCTTAATCATCTCCAGCGTCGTGCGGATGTTTTTAAGTGTAGCGGTCAACATCATCTCTTCCGTTCACAGGCCGCTTCGAGGCTCACTCGCTAACCGGGCGGCCCTGCTCTCTCTGCTGTGAACGCCTCCCAAACACACAGTGAGCAAAGCAAAGACGAGGCCAACCAAAATCCTTCAAAACGCGCCGGAAAACCTGTCGCCCCGTCATCACAGCCTTTGCAATCTGCCATTGCTGCCGACCTCCCGTTGCACTCTGCCAAAACAGAGTGATAAGCGATGAGAGATGAGAGAAATGCATTTTCCTCATCTCTCATCATTTTTCACTTCGTTTCCCCTGTCCATCTGGTAGCTTGCGAGTGTTGTATGCCGAACTGGTCCAGGATGCGGAAGACCAGGTGGTCCACAAGTGCTTCGATAGTTTGCGGGCGATGGTAGAAGCCAGGGCTGGCCGGGAGTATGCGCGCTCCGGCCTGGGCCAGTCGCAGCATGTTCTCAAGATGAATAGTGTTGTAGGGCGTTTCGCGTGGCACGATGACGAGCTTGCGTCCCTCTTTGAGCGTCACGTCCGCGGCGCGGTGAATCAGGTTTGTGCACGCGCCCGAAGCGATTGCGCCGAGCGTGCCCATAGAGCAGGGAACGATAATCATTCCGGCCTGCATGTGCGAGCCTGAAGCGGGCGTCGCCGCCAGGTTATCAAGCCGATGCAGCCGCACAACCCTTGAATCGGGCGGTAAACCTAGCCACTCGTTAATCCGCACAGCGTCCGCCTCGCGCAAATCCGCGCCCAGTTCGACGCGCGCGACCGTCACGGCGGACTCGGACATAATCAGATTAATACGCTCGAGCTGCCCGCTGGCAGCCATGTGTACCAGTGTGCGATGCGCGTAAATCGAGCCGGATGCTCCCGTGATGGCGACGGTCAGTTCCATAAGAGCGGTTTTCAGTTTTCGGTTTTCAGTTTTCAGTTTTCAGAAAAAGCAACTGGTCCATGCTTAAAACTGAAAACTGGAAACTGTTTCAAGCATCTTACTTTTCGTCGGAGACGAGCGCAAGGCGGACGGTTTCGGGCGCGCTCCGGTTTGATGCTAGAATGAGCCGCGTTGATTCTTACATTGATAAATCGGGATAGCTTTGTAAGCGAATGGATTTGAGAGAGATTGAAAAACTGCTGCGCGCTTACGGGGGCGGCGAGATGGATGCGCAAGAGGCTGCGCGGCGGATCGGTAATCTTCACTACGAAGATATAGGATACGCTCGCGTGGACCACTCGCGCAGAGTGCGTCAAGGCTTTCCCGAAGTAGTTTTCGGCGCGGGCAAGAGCCGCGCGCAGGTGGTTGGCATCGTCGAGCGTTTGGTCCGTCACGCGCCCAACGTGCTCATCACGCGCACGGACGAAGGCACTTTCGGAGAGGTGCGTAATATCGTCACGGATGCCGAGTGGCACGAGACGGCGCGCATGATACGCATCCGGCGCGACCACGCGGAGCGCGGATTGGGCGAGGTGGCTATCGTCACGGCGGGGACAAGCGATATTCCTGTCGCGGAGGAGGCGGCGCTGACTGCCGAAGCGATGGGCAACCGCGTGCGCAGGATTTGGGATGCGGGTGTCGCGGGGATTCACCGCATCCTGGCCGAGCGCGAGCTGTTACAGGCGGCGCGTGTCATCATCGTGGCCGCGGGCATGGAGGGTGCTTTGCCTTCGGTCGTCGGTGGTCTGGTGAGCGTGCCTGTCATCGCTGTCCCGACGAGCATAGGCTACGGCGCTTCCTTCGGAGGCGTCGCAGCGCTGCTCGGGATGCTCAACTCCTGCGCCTCGAACGTGACTGTCGTTAACATAGACAACGGCTTCGGCGCGGGCTTTGTCGCCAGCCTGATTAACAGGAAGTGGGAGGCGGGACAGGACAGGCTGGACCAGGAATGATAAACGCGAGCGACCCCGGGCATCCAGCCAGGCTTGGAATGCGCGCAGCCGTCAAGCTCGACTGCCAACTCGCACGGTCGTTTCCGTGTCTCTCAAATGCGACTCGTCAGACAAGAGAAGGCTCATTCTTATTTTGGCTGATTCGATAACCCTTTAACTTTGCGCCGGACATTTCTCTCACAAAAAACGGTCGGAAAAAGCAGACGCGCCAGCGCGTGGCTGCTCATGGCACTGGTTCTCTTCCTGCCTCTCTTGCAGGGTTGTCTTGGACCACATCGCACGCCGAACCTGCAAAGAATCTTCGCGGACGCGAACCGCCGGACGGGCAAGCGCCCGATTATAGTTATCCCTGGCATCCTCGGCTCGCAGCTCGTCAATCGCAAGACGGGAGAGGTCGTCTGGCCCTCCCTGTTTCGCTCTTCGGATGACGGGCTGGCGCTGCCAGTCTCGGCTGACCTCGCGGCCAACAGCGATAACCTGGAGGCGCAGAAGATTATAGACATCGCACGTCTCAAGCTGGCGCGGCTCGGCCCGGAAATCTACATCTACCGCGAGCTGCTCGAAGCTCTCAGCAAGTACGGCGGGTACAGGGAAGGCGACTGGACCAATCCTGGCGCGGACGGAGACCATGACACTTATTACGTCTACCCTTACGACTGGCGGCGCGATAACGTCGAGACGGCGCGTGAGTTTGTCCGGCAATTAGAAGCCCTCAAGCGCAGGCTCAACAATCCTGAGCTGCGCTTTAACGTCGTCGCGCATTCGATGGGCGGCCTCATCGCGCGTTACGCTGCGAGATACGGTGATGCGGACCTCGCGCCCGAAGGCACAGCGCCGCGCGTGAACTGGGCCGGAGCCGCGCACATCAACAAGATTATTCTTTTCGGGACGCCCAACGAAGGCTCTGCCGAAGCCTTTGCGACGGTCCTCGAAGGCTTTTCCGTGACGGAAGGGATGAGGCGGCGTATTCCTCTGCTCAACAAGCTTTCGCGCGAAGATGCTTTCACGGCCCCTTCCATCTTCCAGTTGATGCCGCATAGCTCCGTCGCTCGTTTTCTGGATGAGGAGCTAAGGCCGCTCAAGATAGACCTCTATGATCCGGCTGTCTGGCGTTATTACGGCTGGTCGCCCGTGACCGACCCGGATTACCGTGAGCGTTTTGTGAAGGGGAAGACGCGCGGCGACGATGCGCCCTTTCGCGGCGGCTCGCTAGATAATCTGGACGCTTATTTCTCTACCGTCCTGAATCGCGCGCGCCGTTTTCAGGAAGCGCTGGACGTGCCTGTTGACGGCACTTCGCCGGTCGCTCTGCTGGCCTTCGGCGGCGACTGCGAAGAGACGCTCGATGCTCCTATCATCATGCTCGACCGCAAGACGAATCGCTGGCTGACGCTGATACGCCCGCGCGAATATCGCACTGCGAATGGCCGCCGCATCAAGCTCGAAGAGGTGAGCCGCGCCATGTATGCGCCCGGCGATGGCCGTGTCACGCGCGCTTCGCTCCTCGCCGAAAACTTCGCCACCGCGCATCGCACCAATCCGCTCTACGATAGCTCGCTTCCCATCGTCTACGCGGTCTTCGGCTGCGACCTACACAGCAACCTGCAAAACAACCGCATCCTACAGGACAACGCGCTCACGGCCCTGATTAGCGAAACGTTGAAGTAGCATTTTTCGTTTCTCTCTTTGGAGATCAGCTCGCGGCTTAAAGGAGCGAAAGGAGAGAGCCATGGTTCGACGGATAGCATGGATTGAGCGCAAGTTCTCTTTCGATTTTCCGGTTGGGATGTTTCCAAACATACTGGAACGCGTGCGCGGCACACCCGCGCGGCTAGAAGACCTGACGCGCTCTTTATCAAAAGAGATTTTGACAAGGCGCGACGGCAAGCGCTGGTCCATACAGGAGCACGCCGGACATCTTCTGGACCTGGGAGCATTGGACCTCGGCAGGCTAGACGATTTTGAGGCGGGAAGGGAAACGCTGCGCGCCGCCGACATGGAGAATCGCAGAACTTACGAGGCGGACCACAACCGCGGCCAGATGGCGGATATTCTCAAGGCTTTTCGCGCGGAGCGTGCGGAGTTTGTGCGGCGGCTCGAAGAGTATGATGAAGAGTTCGTGGCTCGCGCGGCCCTGCATCCTCGCTTGAAAATCCGGATGCGCGTCGTGGACCTCTGCTTCTTTATCTCCGAGCACGACGATCATCATCTGTCAAGCATCAGAGAGTTGATTGGATTGTTCGGACGTTGAGCTGCTGAAGGAGTTCGACAAAGAGTCAGGGATTAATCAGGCTGTTGAGCTTTTCGGCCCAATCAGCGTCGAGCGTTTGCAGGATATTGTATTGTTCGAGCGCGGCGTCGCGGTTGCCGAGCGAGAGATAGGCTTTGCCGAGATTGAAATATGCCTTGCCGAAATCGGGTTTGAGGCGTATGGCCTGGCGGAAAGCTTCGACGGCTTCGCTGAAGCGGTTCATGCCCAGATAGGCTTCGCCCAGGTTGTTGGGCGCAGCCGCATCGCCGGGCTTTAAGAGCGCGAGCTGTTTGAAGGTCTCTGCTCCTTCCGCATACTTCTTCGAGCGCAAATACCTGAGTCCGAGCGTCTCGTAGGCGCTGGCATAGTCGGGCTTGAGCCGTATGGCCTGCTTGTAAGCTTGTATCTCATCATCTGCGCGTCCCCAATCGCGGTAAGTCAGGCCGAGCGCATAATAGGCATCGGCGGCGTTGTATGGGTCTAGGCGGATGGCCTGCCTGTAAGCTTCCGCGCTCTCTTTGAACTGGCGCAGATAATATGTCGCCAGCCCCAGGTTGAAGTAGGACTCGGCGGTCGGCCTGAGACTGACGGCCCGGCGCGAAGCCTCCACGGCTTCAGCGTGCCTGCCAAGCTTTTCATGACAAAACCCCGATTGCGCCCAGGCTTCAGCATAGCCCGAATCGGCATCCGTCGCCTTCTCGAAATAGGGCAGCGCCTTTTCGCAATCGTCCTTCGCCAGAATACCCAGGCCATCGCGGAAATATTGTACGGCCCGCGCGCGTTTATTGCGGCCCGTCGCCACGGACAGCTCGCCGAGCGTCATGGCTGGTCCAGTTTGTAACTGCGCGATACGCTCCGAGGGGACGGCGAAGTTGAGGCTCTGCCCGCCTGTTATTTGCAGCGTCGCGACGCCTATGACCTGTCCCTGCATGTTGACGACGGGGCTGCCTGATGAGCCTGG
>DASWMI010000127.1:0-10938 GCA_036399835.1 Pyrinomonadaceae bacterium
GTCTCCGCAGGAACTTACCAGGTGGACCAGAAAAGGTTTGACGCGGCGCTGAACCTTTTCCGGCGCGAGCAGTTTCGCGCGGCGCGCGATGAATGGCAGCGCGCAGACCCCGCGCAAAGGGATGCGCGCACGCAGTTCTACATCGCTTACGCCTTTTATCGTGAAGGCTGGGGCCGCGTCTACAATGACGATGCTCTCTTTAAGCAGGGCCTCGAATCTGTCAGGCGCGCGATAGAGCTTGCGCCCGGCGGCACGCTCACAGTAGATGACCCGGAGTTAAAGATGCGCTCAGCGGCCGAGCTAAAAGCCGAGTTGGAGCAGGGCACGGAAAGAAGCCTGGGCGACATTAACCCGCTCAAAGTTTTTCGCGAGCGCAAATAGGATTCGTCGTCAATGAAAGATTACGCTTCCAGAAATCGCGCTCTGCTCGGCTTCGTCCTGCTGCCGACCATTTTCCTGACGGTGGCGCTGCTTGGCGGGCTGCGTCTTGACGGCGCGACGCGAGCCTTCGTCTTTATCGCGCCGCCGCTCATCACGCTCTTTCTGGCCGCGCTCCTGATGCTGCTTTTCGTGCGCGGCAAATTGATCGAGCCGGGCCGCTGGCTGGACCAGGATTTCCCTCTCCTGACCAATCTTTCGCACGCGCTGACTTTGCTCGCGGTCTTCTTCGCTTCCGCGCAGGCATTCAACTCGGTCCTCCCCGAAAGCGGGCTGCTCCACTGGCTCTTCTCTTTCTTTTTTCTCTGGACACTCTGGAACAACCAGTTCGCCGCCTTCGATGCGCGCAAGCTCCTGCGCAGCCTCGCCGTACTCTTCGGGACGGCCTTCGTCCTCAAGCACATGCTGCTCGCCAGCCTCTACGCGCCGGAAGGAAGCTGGCTGCGTCGTCTGGCGGGCGCGCTCGTCGAGGGCGTTTCGCTCGGCACACTTGGGACAGAGGCGTTCGCGCCCGCCACCGGCTATATCTCTTTCTTCACGCTCGCGCTCTACATCGCCGGATTGGTCCTGCTCGCGCCCGCGCAGGAGAAAGAGGCGGGACTTGAAACGCTTCGATTGATGCGGGCTTACGAAAAGCTCTCGCCACAGGAGCGACTGGTCCTGAGCCGCGCTCTTCAGACGGACGAGATGAGAGAAGACCTGGAAGCCTTGCCGCCTGCTCATGATGAAACCGATGCGGATGCGGATTTGTCCGAAGAGACTCTGATTAGTAAAAGACGGCGGGAATAAAAAAGCAAAGGATGAGGTGAGAGCGATTGAAGAGAGCTGTGCGATTGGTCCAGCGATTCATCGGCCCGTTGTTTCAATAGCTTTATCGAACTCAACGGGCCGATGAATTACTGGACCAATCTTATGCTTTCACAATCGCTGCTGCCGTTCATCCCTGCTTTCGCTGGGGTGAGTTACCAGTTGACGACCAGTTCTTCGGCTGTCTGCCAGACCGGGACATCTTCACGAATCGCCACGCGTTGCAGCTTGTCCGGATGCGCGAGGAGGCGACCGCCGCCCATCGCGACAGCAGCCAGCGGCTCGTCGGCGAGGACCACATGCAGCCGCAGCTCGCGCTGCAAGCGTTCATCCATGCCCTTGAGGAGCGCGCCGCCGCCGGTCAGGATAATCCCTGTGTAATAGATGTCCGCCGTCACGTCCGGCTGCGACTCTTCGATGACGTGACGCACGCCCGCGACGATCTCGGAGATAATCGGCTCAAGCGCTTCGCCGACTTCCACGTCGCTCAGCTCGACGGCCCGCGCCGCGCCGTCAATCAAGTCTTTACCGACGACCTCCATCTTTCTTCTTTCGCTCGGCTGGCCCTCTTCGTCGGCAGCCAGCGCAGCGCCCAGTTCCTGCTTGACGCTCTCAGCCGTGCGCTCGCCAATCTGCATGGCATACTTGGTGCGCACGTAATCGCGTATGGCCTCGTCCATGCGATTGCCCGCGGCTGGGAGGCTCAAGGATGTGACGACCGCTGCCGAAGCTATGACGGCGACGTTGGTCGTGCCGCCGCCTATGTCAACGACGAGGTGTGCGCGCTCGTCATCCAAATCCAGCCCCGCGCCCAATCCCGCGACCAACCCTTCGTCCACCAGGTCAACACGTGTTGCCTTAGCCATCCGCGCCGCGCCCCTGATCGAGCGCTGCTCGAGCTGCGTGCTTGAGCCTGGCACGCCGACAACCATGTGGCTGCGCCTGTGGCTGCCGCCCTGCACGCGATTGATAAAGGCTGTCAGCATCTTCTCGGTCACGTCGAAGTTGTCAATCGTGCCGTTGCGTATGGGTCTGTGGACTTCCGTGTCGTGTGGCTCGCGACCCAGCATCTTGTATGCTTCCGCGCCGACGCAGAGCACCTCCCCGGTGTACTTGTGGATCGCAACCGCCGACGGCTCGTTTAAAACGATGCCGCGCCCGGGCGCATAGATGAGCGTGTTGACGGTGCCCAGATCAATCGCCAGATCGTCCGTAAAAAAGCTGCTCAGAATACTCATAAGTTCCTGCCCTGTCTCCTCTTAAAACTTCCTGCCGCCAGCGCAGGCAGCCCGACTGCTACAGTAGACTTTTGCTGCCAGTTTCGAGCAATTAGTATGCCAGCCCGCGCGCGCCGCTCGCCAATGGCGGAAAAGCGTTCAGGCGGATTTGCACAGTCTGTTTCTCAAACGCTTTCGCGCACAGCACAGTACAGCGGGCGCTCTAAAACGAGACGGCCTTCGAGAGCGAGCGATGAAGAATGAGGGACGAGGGATGAAAGGTTTTTGAAAGAGCCGATGGGGGCGGGTTAAATAGCTGATTCGTCGAGTTCAAGAGCCGGGTCCTGGAGTTTTTCTTCGCTGAGGATTTCGTAGAGGGTGGCGGCTTCGCTGCGGGAGGTCTGGCGCGAGGCGGGGACGCTGAGGACGCGCAACCGGAGCAGGCGGTCGCGCCTGCGCAGCGAGAGCGTATCGCCTATCTGGACGACGCGCGAGGATTTGGCGGGCGTGCCGTTAAGCAGGACAGCGCCCGCTTCGCACAACTCCTGCGCCACACTACGACGCGGACACAAACGACTCGCTTTGAGAAATAGGTCCAGACGCATCAGGCTCTTAAAACTTCAGACGCGTGAATCGTCAAGAGATAAAACAGCCGTTCTTCCATTGACGATTCACGCGTTGATGATTTGAGGTTGATTTACGGTTTGCTCTTTTTGTCGGACTTCTTTTCGTCCGTCTTGCTGTTGGTCGCGGTGGCGGCTGGCTTGGCGCTCATCCCAAGTAGTGGTTCGACCATCGAGCGATAGCCTTCGGCAATCTTGATGTAAGCATCGTTGCGCAGGTTCTTCAGATAATCTTCGCGCGCCTTCGGCATACGCTCTATGGCGATGGCTTCGCGCACCTGGTTTTCGTTGAAGACGGGAGTCTCGCTGCCGGGCGTGCGCTCGTCCAGACGCAGAATCTGATAGCCCTCGTCTGTGCGAATCGGGTCCGTTATCTGTCCGGGCTTGAGATTCTTGATAGCCGCGCCGATGTCCGTGCGCAGGTTCGGGACTTCAAACGTGCCGACCTTCCCCCTGGTCTCGGGGGCGACCGCCTGGCCGTTCTGTTGACGCTCGGAGCTGGCCGCGGCGAGTGCGCCGAAGTCCTTCCCGCTGCGCGCATCTGCGACCAACTGGGCGGCGCGAGCCTTGACCTCCGCCTCGTTCTTTCCGGCGAGGCTCAGAAAGATTTCGGAAAGAGAGACGCTCTCGGGCCTTTTGAATTTATCCTTGTGCGCTTCGTAATATTTCTTCAACTCATCCATGCTCAGGTCCCAGAAGACCCTCGCATCAACCTCGCGCTGGAGCACGGCCTGCTTCATAATCTCCGCGCGGAGCATCTGTCGGATTTCCGAAGGCTTATAACCGCTCTGGACCATTTTCGCTTCAAGCTCTTCAATAGTCTTGATGTTCTGCTCTTTGGCGACATCGAGCATACGCTTGTTGACTTCGGCCTCGATCTCTTCCGTCAGGTTGAGGTCCTTGCCCTTCTGTATCAGCAACTGCTCGTTAATCAGCGTGACGATCAGCTCGGCCTGCTTTTTGGCAACCTCATCACGGGCCTGCTGCTCCGGCACGCCGTTCTGCTTGAGCGCCTCGACGCGCTCCTGCATCTCGCTTTTGAGCATAGAGAGCGTCAGCACATCGTTGTTAATCTGCGCGATGACTTCATCAACGATGACAGGCTCGCCCTCCTGCGCCAGCGCCGCAGAGCCGAACAGGGAAAGCGAGACGAGCACCGCCAGCAAGGTCAACACGGCACGCTCAAAGAAATTTAACTTCACTGCTTTTTACTCCTTAAATTACGCGGTCCGGCGTATGAATAAGTACCGGCCTACGATTATCAGAAAGACGGGCGAAACACAGGCTAAGACACGGAAACGGATGAATACGTTGGCAGGCGTCCCTCAGAACAAAGACGAGCACAGAGCTTCCGGCCCATGATTCTAGTCCGTCGCCTGAATTTCCAGCAAGACCTCACGCGCTATTTCGAGCACGCGGTCGGCGTCGTCTTCGCCCAAATCCAGCCGCAACACGCCGGTCGGCGTAAAGCTCGCACCCTCGCGCGCGCTCACCAGCGTCATCAATTTTTCAGGCGAGACGCGCGCCTTTTCGCTCAGCTTGATGGCAAAGCCCGCGTGCGTCTTATCAATCGAAATGACGCCCATCGCTTCGGCCAGACGACGCAGGCGAGCATACTCGAAGAGCCGCTCGACGGATTCAGGGGGGCGACCATAACGGTCCTGCGTCTCTGCGCGAATGGCTCTCAGCGTCTCTTCATCACGCGCCGAAGAGATGCGTTTGTAAGTGCGCAGCCGCTGGCCCATATCCGAGATGTAATCATCAGGGATGGCGACATCCACGCCGAGGTTGATGGAAACGCTCGTCTCGTCTTCGACCACCTCGCCGCGCAATTCCAGAACGGTGCGCTCAAGCATCTGCGTGTAAAGATCAAAGCCGAGCGCATCCATGTGGCCCGACTGCTGGCCGCCCAGAAGGTTTCCGGCTCCCCTCAATTCCAGGTCCAGCGCCGCGATGCGAAAGCCCGCGCCCAAATCCGAGAACTCGCGTATGGCGGCCAGACGACGGCGCGCGATGGGCGAGAGTTCCTGTTCCGATGGAATCAGCAAATAGGCATAGGCGCGGCGATTAGAGCGCCCGACGCGGCCACGCAGTTGATAAAGCTGCGATAAACCGTAGGCATCTGCACGGTTTATGATGATGGTATTGGCGCGCGGGATGTCTATTCCGTTCTCGATGATGGTCGTCGCCACCAGCACATCGTACTTATAATCAACGAAATCGAGCATCACCTGCTCCATCTCTTTTTCGTTCATCTGCCCGTGCGCGACCCCCAGCCGGGCCTGCGGCACAAGCCTCTGGACCAGAGCCGCGATAGTCTCAATCGTCTCCACTCGATTGTGTATGAAGAAGACCTGGCCCGCGCGCCCAAGCTCCAACTCGATGGCAGACTTGATGACGGATTCCGAGAACTGCACGACCTGCGTCTGAATCGCCAGACGGTCGCGCGGCGGAGTCTCTATGACGGACATATCGCGCAAGCCCATCAAAGACATATTAAGCGTGCGCGGGATGGGGGTGGCCGAGAGCGTCAGTACATCAACCTTCTTTTTCAGTTGTTTTAATCTTTCCTTGTGCGCTACGCCAAAGCGTTGCTCTTCATCCACGACGACCAGGCCCAGCTCGCGGAATTTGACATCCTTTGAAAGTATCCTGTGCGTCCCGATGACTATATCAATCTCGCCCGATTCGACGCGTTTGACGACCTCCTTCTGTTCCCTGGTCGAGCGGAAACGCGAGAGCAGCTCAATCTTCATGGGAAAGGGCGCGAAGCGCTGGCGGAATGTCTCGAAGTGCTGGTAGGCGAGCACCGTCGTCGGCGTCAGCACGGCGACCTGCTTGGATTCCATCACGGCCTTAAAGGCCGCGCGCATAGCCACCTCCGTCTTGCCGTAACCGACATCGCCGCAGAGCAGCCGGTCCATAGGCATAGCCTCCTGCATATCCTGTTTGACATCCTCTATCGCAGTCTCCTGGTCCGGCGTCAGGACATACTCGAAGCCGTCCTCAAACTCCTGCTGCCAGGGGCTGTCGGCAGCGTAGGCGTAGCCTCCGACCAGCTTTCTCTCAGCGTAGAGCCTGAGCAGTTCGTCCGCCATATCGCGCATCGCGCGTTTGGCCTTGGCCTTGGTCTTGTGCCAGCCGAGACCCCCCAGACGGTCAAGCTGCGGCTGATTCCCTTCCGCGCTCGCATAACGCTGGACCAGGTCAAGACGCTCGACCGGGACGTAGAGCTTGGCTTCGTCCGCGTAGTAAAGCAGCATGAATTCGCCGTGCCTGCCGGGGCCCAGGTCTAAGGTCTGCAACCCGCCGAAACGCCCTATCCCGTGGTCCACATGGACAACGTAATCATTCACTTTAAGATCACGAAAGTCCGACAGAAAGGCCGCCGTCTTCGACTTTTGCCTTTTACCTCTGGCCCTCTGCCTCTCCGCCGTCCCTGGCGCGCGCCGCTCCACAGAAGCATCGCCCGCCTCGTCAAACAGATCGCCCTCGACGTGAACGACAAGCGAGGATGAAGGCAGCTCGAATCCGCCCGAAGGACGTCCGACGGTGACCATCGCGCCGCCCGCGCCGAGTTGCGCGTCGCTGCTCTCGCCTCCGAGCACGAGGCGCGCGCTCGTTCCGTAATCCGACAGAATCTCCGCGACGCGCTCTGCCACGCCGAGGCTCGGCATGACGAAAAGCGTCGTCGCGTGTCTTTCAGTAGCGGCGCGGCGCACGTCGTTTGCCAGTTCCGCGAGCCGCCCGTGATAACGCCGCACGCTCTGCGAGCGCCACTCGACTTCCGGCACGCTTCCGGCCACAGGAAAAAGAAAGAGGGGCTGCGCGGCTGTGCGAGCGCGCCCGATGGAAGCCTGCGGCTGCTCCGCTTCAAGCTTGAGTTCCTGGTCCACAGCCGCCGCCGCGCGTCCCAGCGTGCGCAGCTCAAGACGCTGCGACTGGTCCAGCCGCGTGCGCAACTCTTCCGCCGTCAGATAAAGCTCGTCGGGCCTCAGACCAATTTCGTCCGCGCTCTCCGTCTCGCCGTAACGCGCCTTGAGCGTGTCGTAGATGCTGCCAAGATAAGTCTCGACCCCGCTCGGCTCGTCAATCAACAAGACTGTATCCTTGAGATAATCGAAGGCGCTCGCCTTGCGTTGATAAATAAGCGAGATGAGCCATTCCCAGCCCGGAAAAGTTTCCCCCTCGTCGGCAAAGACCGTCCGGTCACGCAACGCACGCTCGTAACGCTCATCGCTCCAACGCTCGCGCGCGGCTTCGGCCCAAAGCCGCAGGTCGTCGCCCGTCACCGCCAGCTCTCGCATCGGCGCGATAGCCACCTCTTTAAGCTGCGCCGTGGAAAGCTGCGTCTCCGGGTCAAACTCGCGTATGGAATCAACCGTGTCGCCGAAGAACTCTATACGCGCAGGCTGCCTGAGACCGGGCGACCAGACATCCAGTATCCCGCCGCGCATCGAAAACTCTCCGACCGCGCCCACAGGGTCTTCGCGCACATAACCGGAAGCAGAAAGTTTCCGGACCAGTTCTTCGGGCGCGTGGTCTTCATCCAGCCTGAGCCGAGCGCCCGCGCGCAAGACCTCTTCCGGCGAGACTGTGCGACGCGCCAGCGCACGCGCCGTGAGCAGCACGAAATCCTGTTTCTGCTGGGCCAGCCGCCAGAGCGTCAGCGCGCGGCGTTCGAGCGTCTCGGCATGAGGCGATGCGCCCGCGTAAGGGTCGCTCTCGGAAGAGGGCAGCAAAAGCACAGTCTCTTCACATTCGGATCGACCGCGCAGCGCGCAATACCAGAAGCGCACATCTCGCTCCCAGTCTTCCAGATCGCGGTTGGCCTGCGTGACCACAGCAAAAGACTTCCCCGTCTCACGCTGCAAGGCCGCGAGAGCCAGCCCGCGCGCCGCACCGACCAGCCCGCTGACAGAGATAACACGCGCCCCGCCGCGTATCTCTTCCGCCAGACGCGCCACTTCCGCGACCGCCATCAAGCGCCGCAAAGCATTCTCTAAAACCGGTGTCGGTCTGACCGTACTACTCATAAATTCTTCAACGCGTGAATCATCAATCGTGAAGAGAAAAAGCCAACCATCCATTCACGATTTACGATTCAAGGCTTTTGATCCGCTCGATAATACTGCTCGTCGAAGCGCCTTCGACAAAAGGCAGCGAGATGACGCGCCCGCCCGCAGCCTCCACCTCTTCGCGCCCGTGTATCTCATCGAGCGCATAATCGCCGCCCTTGACGAGCACGTCCGGCAGCAACTCTGCAATCAACGCGCGCGGGCTAATCTCATCAAAGACCGTCACATAATCAACCACACGCAGCGCCGCCAGCATCTCCGCACGCTCAAGCTCGCACATCACCGGACGGCCTTCGCCTTTCAGCTCGCGCACCGCGCGGTCGCTATTAATTGCGACGAGCAGGGCATCTCCGAGCGAGCGCGCCTCGGTCAGATAGCGCAGGTGGCCCACATGCAGGATGTCAAAACAGCCGTTTGTAAAAACCAGAGTCCGCCGCGCTACGC
The DNA here is from genome assembly GCA_036399835.1 of Pyrinomonadaceae bacterium. Classification (GTDB taxonomy): domain Bacteria; phylum Acidobacteriota; class Blastocatellia; order Pyrinomonadales; family Pyrinomonadaceae; genus DASYML01. Next base: position 8,608 of record DASWMI010000127.1, read on the forward strand.
GCAAACGCGCGCGTTCCTCCGAGAGTTCGACTCCTGAAAGTAACTGGCCGCTCATGTGCAAGGTGGAATGCTAACACGATGCGCCGCGCTTCGGTAAACGCTCAAAGGTTGTCGTCGCTTCTTCGCTCTCCGCTGCGACGAGTTATTTATGCTCTGCGGTCAACAGGAGTTTGCGCGCACGGGCTTGCGCTTCCCACATCTGGCTCTATAATTCTCTCTTTCTGGAATTGGAGACGAAACTAACCTTGAGCATCCCATTCATCGAAGAGAACGATCAAACACGCGCACGCCATGAGCATCTGGACCAACTACGCGAGTTGGTCGGCAATGTCTACCCGAACAGATTCGAGCGTAGCCACGTGACTCAAACTGACGAAGGCGAAGACACCATCACGTCCGTCGTCAGAGAGTTTGGCAGATACTCTCTACACAAACCCGAAGGCGGACGCCCCGCGCCCGAAGAGCTTGACCGCGCCAACGAAGAGCTAAACAAAACGAACGTCCGCATCAGCGGGCGCATCGCCACGCCCCCGCGCGTCATGGGCAAGGCCGCCTTCGTGCATCTCTCCGACGGCAAAGAACGCTTGCAGGTCTACGTCCGCAAGGCCGACGCGAAGGCGATTAGCAACCACACCGGCGCTCCCCTCGAAGCCCCGGAAGCAGGCTGGCAGCTCTTTAATCTACTGGACCACGGCGACTTCATAGGCGTCGAAGGCTATCTCTTCATCACCAAAACGGGCGAGCTATCGGTCCACGTCCGGCAGTTGCAGTTTCTAGCCAAAGCCCTGCTCCCCATGCCGGACAAGATGCACGGCATCGCGGACCCGGAGATACGCCAGCGCCAGCGCTACGCAGACCTCATTGCCGGAAGCCTCAAGATTAAAACAGACCGTGAGACGCAAGAGAGCAGTACGGAAGAGGAAACGGAACAGAGCGAGCTAACGCCCCGCGAAGTCTTCGAGCGCAGGTCCAGAGCCATACGCGAGATGCGACGCTATCTGGACGACCACGGCTACATCGAAGTCGAAACCCCCATGCTCACGCCCCTCGCCACGGGCGCAGCCGCCAAACCCTTCAAGACGCATCACAACGCCCTCGACATAGACCTCTACGCGCGCATCGCCCCCGAACTTTATCTCAAGAGACTACTCGTCGGCGGCTTCGAGCGCGTCTACGAACTGAACCGCAATTTTAGAAACGAAGGCATCTCCGCCCGCCACAATCCCGAATTCACGATGCTCGAATTTTACACAGCCTACAAGGACGTGAACTGGATGATGGATTTCTGCGAGGAGATGTTGCGAGTAGCTGTTGTGGGAGCAACTGGCGGGACACGGATTCACTTTGAAGACACAGAGCTTGATTTCGGCAAAACATTTGAGCGGTTATCTATGAAGCAGGCTATCATTAAGTATTGGCCTTCTGAGATTAGTAAATTAGCTGATAAAGAATTTGATGAGTCGTGGCTTAACGATCCAAAGGACGTGCGTTCGCTCGCTCGTACATTCTCTGAAATACATCAAGCCACGATTGTACCAACGCCTTCCTTTAGAGATACACGTCCTTATGTGGCCGCCGGATTATTTAAAGAAATGTTTCAGCAGATTAGAGAGAGGGATAGGGAAATTAAAGCAGATGAATCAGAAACAGCCAATCAAATCGCAGAGCTTTTCGAATGGGTAGCAGAAGAGAAGCTCAACGCTCCTACATTCATCACTGATTTTCCCAAAGCTATCTCGCCGCTCTCGAAAGCTTCGCCTGATAATCCGAGCGTTGCCGAGCGTTTCGAGCTTTACATTGTGGGTATGGAATGCGCGAACGGGTTTTCGGAGTTGAATGACCCTGAGGAACAGTACAGGCGTTTCGAGGAACAGATGCAGCAGCGCGAGCGCGGGGATGAGGAGGCGATGTTGTTGGACGAGGATTATATTCGCGCGCTCTCTTACGGGATGCCGCCTGCGGCTGGAATCGGCATAGGGATTGACCGCTTCGTGATGCTCTTGACTAACAGGCGCTCGATTCGTGATGTGATTCTCTTCCCGCACATGCGTCCTGAGCGCAAGACGGAGAAGGAGTCCGAAGAGATTCCAGAGCAAGCATAGTCCGACCTCGTTGCTTCGTCCGTGAGGTTTAATGTATCTGAGGCCACCACTGCGGCCTGGGCGGTGGCCTCACACGCGGCACTGCCTGCCTCACCATTTTAGGCGTGCCAGCTATTTCTTTATCTTCTTTACTTTCCTAGTTCTCTTTTTCAACACTCTCATCATCACGCATCCCGCCTCGCCCATCTCAAAGGTCAAATAATCTCCCGCCTTCGCTCCGAGGGCTTTG
>DASWMI010000128.1:0-11184 GCA_036399835.1 Pyrinomonadaceae bacterium
CGATTGATGATTAAAGAGGGAAGTTGATGTTCAAGACGAGGCGCGGATTGGCATTGGTGTTGTTGGTCCAGATGTTCATGTCGAGCGTGTGGCTCGCGGGCGGCGTGGTGCGCGTCCAGGCTCAATCTCAGAACACGGAGCGCCAGCGTCGCTCAACCGAAGCGCAGCAGCCTCAACAACCGAAGCCGACACCGACACCGCCACGCCAGCCAAAGCCTGCGGATGATGATGTCACAGTCCAGGGCGATGAGGTTGTCCGCGTCGAAACGGACCTCACCAACATCCTCTTCTCGGCTATTGATAAGCAGAGGCGTTTCGTCACGACGCTCAGGCAAGAGGATGTCCGCGTGCTGGAAGACGGCCAGCCGCAGGAGGTCTTCACCTTTGCGCGACAGACGGACCTCCCGCTCTCGCTCGCCATCCTGATTGACACCAGCATCTCCGAAGAGCGCACTCTTCCGGCAGAAAAGTCTGCGGCCAGCGACTTTATCAATGCCGTTATTCGTCCCAACAAGGACGAGGCGGCCATCGTCTCTTTCACGGGCGAAGCGACGCTCGAGCAGGGGCTGACGGGCAGCATCGCCAGCATCCGCCGCGCCATAGACCGCGTAGAGTTTGTCCCGCCCGCAGGTTATATAGGCAACGGGCAGGTCGTCACCGGAGGCACGGGCACAGGGACAGGCACGCCGCCTATTTCCAACTCGACTACTCAAGGCTCTACGGCCATCTGGGATGCCGTCTGGATTACTTCCGACGAAGTGCTCTCGCAGACTTCGGATAAGACTCGACGCGCCATCATCCTCTTGACGGACGGCGTGGATACGAGCAGCAATAAAAAGATGGCCCAGGCCATCGAACGCGCCATCAAGGCCGACGCCGTCATCTATACCATCGGAATAGGCGATCTCTATTACGGCGGCATAGAGGAAGGCACGCTGCGCAAGGTGGCCGAGCAGACGGGCGGGCGCGCCTTCTTTCCTTCCGACGAATCGGATTTGCGCGCAGCCTTTGCGCAGATTCAGGAAGAGCTGCGCTCGCAGTATCTGATAGCTTATTCCTCAAGCAACAAGACGCGCGACGGCGCTTACCGCCGCGTACAGGTCGAGATTGTCAACCCGGAGCTGCGCAAACAGAATATGCGCCTCACTTATCGCGAAGGCTATTTTGCTAAAACGGCTGAGGACGCGAGGTAAGCACAAAAAAAAGAGTCTCTGCGAGCGTCGCGGCAAGGAGATGAACTGAAAGGCTTTTCTCTTTCATTCACGCCCGCCCGCGCCGCTCGCGTTTATCCTTCATCAGACTCTTTTCTTCGTGACAAATTCCGAGCCTGCTTGTTATATTGGAAGCAGGTCGGCGGCCAGAGTTTGTGCCAGCCGACCTTCAGATGTTAGAGAGCGTATGACGCGCTAGACGAACCTCTCCTTCCAGAGTCATACCTTTTGCCCGGCCTTTCAACTGGTCCAGAACGCTCCCATAGTCAGCCAGGAGTTTCCGGCTGTTAGTTAAGACTGCAAGCCCAGCATTTTAAATCAGCCGACTCGCCCCGCGCCGCAGAGGGTGAGCCGCTTGGATGACGCGACGAAGATGAAGACTGTCTCAATCTCTCCGACGGTGCTGGTCGTCAACGATGATCCGGCTGTTCTGGAAGTCCTCTCCATCATGTTGGAGCGCGAGGGCTATAAGATCTTCGCGGCCAACGGCGGACGCCAGGCGCTTGAGATTGCCGGCGCGGTCACGCCCGACATCATCATCAGCGATGTTGTCATGCCGGAGATGGACGGGTTGGAGTTGTGCCGCCGTCTCAAGCTGAATACGCGTACTTCGAGCGCGCCCGTGCTGCTCGTGAGCGCCGTCCGGCAGACGGGCAAAGACAATCTGGCGGGCCTCGCCGCGGGCGCTGACGATTACCTGTCGGTTCCCTTCCGCCGCCAGGAGCTGCTCGTCAAGGTCGCGCGTCTGACCGAGCGCCATCGCGTCGAAAAACATTACCGCGAGTTGGTCGAGCAGGCCGCCGACATCATCTTTACACGCGATCTGGAGGGGCGCATCACGAGCATCAACGAAGCCGGGGTGCGCTTTTTCGGTCGCCCCGTTTCGGAGCTGGTCGGTATTCACCTGAGCGAGCTACTGGACCAGAATGTGGCTGCCGAGATGATTACCGCGACCAGCGAGCATGATTCGGGCGAGCCTATGCGATGGGTGCGCTGCCTCAATGATGCTGAGGGCGTGGCGCGTTATCTCGAAGGCGTGATCACGTTGATGCGAGACGCGCAGGGCCAGGTTCTGGGCGTGCGCGGGGTGGTCCGCGATATTACGGAGCGCAAGCACGCCGAACGGGCTATACGAGAGAGCGAGGAACGCTATCGCGCGCTGGTCGAGCAATCAAACGACGGCATCATCCTGTTTGAAGCCGAGACCAAGCGCATCCTTGAGGCGAATCCCGCTTTAAGAAATCTACTCGGTTACTCGCCCGAAGAAATCTCCGCGTTGACTATCTACGACCTGGTCACGACCGACCGCGAGATAGTTGACCGCAACATAGGATATGTACTGGAACACGGTCATCATATCGTCGGCGAGCGCAAGTACAGGCGCAAGGACGGCTCGCTCGTAGACGTAGAGATTGCCGCCAGCCGAATCTCTTACGGCGGACAGGAGGTTCTCTGTACGACTGTCCGAGACATCACAGAGCGCAAGCGCGTGAGGGAGGAGCTGGAAACTTCCGCGGCGGAGATGCGCGAATCCGAAGAGCGTTACCGCGCCTTTGTAGAGAATAGCTCCGAGGCCATCTGGCGTATAGAGATTGAACCGCCGCTCTCGATTGAGCTTTCCGAAGACGAGCAGATCGAGCATTTTCATCATCAAGGCTATCTCGCAGAGTGTAACGATGCGATGGCGCGTATGTATGGCTATACGCGCGCGCACGAGATTAAGGGCAGAAAGCTTTGCGAACTGATTGATATTTCTAACGCGGATAACATCGCTTCCTTCCGGGCCTTTATCCGCGCAGGCTACAGGTTGACAGACTCCGAATCGGTCGAGCGCGATAGATACGGCAATCAAATCTTCTTTCTCAATAACCTCAACGGCATCATCGAAGACGGACATCTGACAAGGGCCTGGGGAATCCAGCGCGATATTACGGAACAGAAGCGCGCCGCTGAAGCCCTCAAGCAACAGGCCGAGCGCGAGGCGCTGGCCAATCGCATCTCCAGCGCCGTGCGCCGCTCGCTTGATGCAGGGGAAGTCTTCAGAACAGCCGTGCGCGAGATCGGCATGCATCTCAACGTTGACCGCTGCTCGCTCTTTATGCTCGACGAGGGCGCGGGCGTGGCGCGCAACGTGGCCGAGTATCATGCTCAGGGAGTGCGCGCCGCCGGACGCGACTATCCCTTCTCGCTGGTCACGGACCTCGTTGCGGGCCTGCGACAGAACGGCGTGCTGGCCTTTGATGACGTGGCCCACGACGAGCGCATCAGCCATGTCTACGACAGCATTCTCTCCAAAGTCGGCGTCCGCTCTGTGATGTATGCCGCGATCAAGGTTGGCGAAGAGATTCCGGCCTGTTTCGCCATCTCGACGACGCGCAGCCACAGGCAATGGAGCGAGAAGGACATAGAGCTGGCACGCGCCGTCGCCGTCCAGACGGGCATCGCCATCCGACAGGCGGAGCTTTACCAGAAGGCCGCCGCGACCTCAGCGCGCGAGGCCCTGATTAATCGCCTGAGCCTGGCGATACGCGCTTCCTTGAGCCTGCCCGAAGTCTTGAGCACGGCGACCCGCGAACTGGGCCGAGCGCTGGCGGCCTCGCGCGCTCACCTCTATATGTACGACCCTGCGCAACCCGAATCCCTCCCGCAGCACGAGTATGTCTCGCCGCATGCTTCCAGCATCAAGCACGTTCCGGCCAACTTCGACGGGCATATCGGCCAACGCCTCCTGCTCTCCTCGCAGCCGCTCGTGATTGATGATGCGCTCAACTATTCCAGTAACTCACAGAGGTTCGATGCGGACGTGCGCTCGCATGCTTCGCGCGTCGGTCTGCGCTCGCAGATCAACTGCCCGCTCATCGTCAACGGGCAGTTTCGCGGCGTTCTCTGCATACACCAGACGGACCGCGTGCGTCGCTGGACCGATGACGAGGTGGCGCTGGTCCAGTCTGTCGCGGCGCAGCTCGCGATAGGCATCGCGCAGGCAGAGCTTTTCGAGATGACACGGCGAGCCAAGAAGGAATGGGAGACGACCTTCGACGCGATGTCCGACGGCATCTTTATCTTCGATAAGAACGGGCGGCTGATTCGCGTCAACCGCGCCGGAGCGGCGCTCGAAGAATCCTGGCCGCACCTCCTGGTGGGCCGCCACTGCTCTGACATCCTGCACGTTTACAACGAAGGGCCGAGCGTGGTCGAACAGACCATCTCGGAGGGACGCGGGATGACTGTAGAGATTACGCCGGAGCGTTATAACCGCCCGCTGCTGGTCAGCATAGAGCCTATCTTCGAGAGCGTGGGCAAGGCTGTCGGGGCTGTCTGCACGGCGCGCGATCTCTCTGAGCTGCGCAAGATGGAGGCCGTCGCGCGCGAGCGCCAGTCGCTCCTGACGAATATTCTTGAGAGCGTCCGCGACCCCATCTGCGCCCTCGACACGGAAGGCAACTTCCTCTGGATTAACACGGCTTCGACGGCGACGAGCGGCTATCGCGCAGAAGATTTAATCGGCCATCACTTCACGGAGATGCTGCACGCCGCAGACCGTGAGATGGCTGCGGAGAATTTTCAGCGTGCGCTCGAAGGCGAGCCGCGCTCTTATGAAGTTCGCTATCTGACGACGGGCGGCGAGCTGCGCGATGCTCTCTATCATCACGCTCCGCTCGTCGTTGACGGGCGGACGACGGGCGTGCTCGGCATTGCACGCGACATCACGGAGCACAAGCAGCAGCAGAAGCGCGCCGCGCAGGCAGAGAAGCTACGCGCGCTGGGCCAGCTCGCCTCCGGCGTCGCTCACGACTTCAACAACGCGCTCGCGGCCATCCTCGGACGCGCGCAACTGATGCGTCGGCAGGTCGAATCCACAGCCGCCGTGCACAACCTTGATATTATCCAGACTGCCGCGGAGGATGCCGCCTCGACCGTGCGAAGGATTCAGACCTTCGCGCGCCAGTCGCAGGAAGAAGAGTTTGAGAGGCTAGACGCGACTCTGTTGCTGCACGATGCCGTGGAGATTACGCGCACGCGTTGGGAGAACGAGGCGCGTATACGCGGTCTCTTCTACGATGTGAGCGTGGAGGCGGGGCCATCGCCTCTCTACGTCTCCGGCAATGCATCCGAGCTGCGCGAAGTCTTCGTCAATCTCATTGTCAACGCGCTCGATGCGATGCCCTTTGGCGGGCGGCTTTTAATCTCCGCAGAGCAAAGGGGCGAGCGCGCTTCCCTGAGCTTTAAGGATACAGGAACGGGGATGCCCGAAGAGGTGCGAGAGAGAATCTTCGAGCCGTTCTACACGACGAAGGGCGCGAACGGGACGGGCCTCGGGCTGGCCGTCAGCTATAGCATCATAGAGCGTCACGCTGGACAGATTAACGTCACCTCGGAGCTTGGAGCAGGCACTACCTTTGAGCTGGATTTGCCCGCCGTCCTGCCTTTGAGCGCGAGCCTGGATCCTGAGCTTGAGCGCGCGAGCACGCCCGCGCTCGAAGTTTTAGTGATTGACGATGAAGAGTTCGTGCGCGAGACGCTGGCCGACATGCTCGAAGCACTGGACCACAGGGTGACAAAGGCTGCGGGCGGGCGCGAGGCGCTGGAAACTCTCGCACGCCAGAGCTTCGACCTGGTCTTTACGGACCTTTCTATGCCCGGGATGGACGGCTGGGAATTGGCGCGCGAGATTCGTCGCCGCTGGCCCGAGCTGAGCCTTGTGCTCGTCACCGGCTACGGCAAGGGCGCGGAAGCGCAGAACGGCGACCGAGACCTCTTCAACGGCATCATCGGCAAGCCCTTCGACTTTACGCAGGTCACGGAAACCATCGCGCACGCGACGCTCAAAATAGTGATGAGCGATGATTGATGAGAAACAGGCTCTTGTCTCATCGCTGATAATTCATCGCTCATCGTTCATCCATTATCACTCATCATTCATCGCTGCCTTGTTATCTTTCCCCTCTGTCCTTCTCGACCTGAGTTTCGAGGTCAACGACGAGTTTGCGTACTCCGGGTTGGTCTATCGGCTCGATGAGCCTGAGCGCTTCATCCAGTATGCGGCGCTGGTATTCGGGCCAGTGGGGGCGGCCCGCGACGCTGCCCAGCTCGCCTTCGTAATAGGCCGCGCGCGGAGGCCGCGCCATCTCGACCACTTCCCTCTCAACGGAGAGCATCATGGTCGGGATACGCTCCTGCTCAAGCGCGCGCGCGACCAGCGAGACCGATTGATGGCACAGACGCGAGGCCGGAACGAGCAGCGCCGCCTGGACTTCATAACGCTTGACGCGCTCGACGAGCTTTGGCACAAGCTCTTCGACGAGGCGCGAGGCATCAGGGATAAAGCCGCAGAAGCTCCAGAAGACAGGATTGAGCTGGCCTATGATGCCGTTGCTTGTAAACTCAAAAAGCCTCTCGATGGGGATCAGCGCGTTGCGGTCCTGCCGGACCGCCGTCGGGTCATAACCGCGCGCAGTGTAGAGCAGGTCTTCGGCCTCGACCTCAATGGGTATCTCGCAAAAGCTGGTATCGCCGCTGATGCGGCTGGTATCGAAAGGCTCCGTGCCGTCTATGTACGCGCCCGCCGAAGAGATGAGAGCCAGATTGAGCATCGGCAGCGCACGCCGCGCCGGAACAAAAGGCGCTCGCTTGTTTTCGACAAACGGGTAATCGCTCCCCAGCTCTTCGCGTGAAGAGTCAGCCCCGCGCCCCTTGCGCCAATCATGATAACGCTTGCGCCAGTCTTCAACTCTCTCGATAATCTCCATCAATCTTGCTCCCGCTGAATTTGAGAGGTCAGAGGTTAGAGGCTAGCGGTCAGTAAAGTCAAGAACCGCTCTCCGGCCCCTAATCTCCGACATCCGCTCTGCGCGCGAAGCGCGTCAGTCATACTCCATCACTCCGGGCAGCAGCCTGATCGTGGGCGGGTCCATCTCAGGCGCAGTCAACTCGCGCGGGTCTGTCGCGGATAAGAGCCAGGCGAGCGTGCGGTCAAGCTCCGCCTGATAAGCTTCAAGGTCGAGCGACATAAAACGCTTTTTATTGAGGCGCGCAAACTTCTCCTTGGACCTCTGGTACATCTGGCGAGCCGCGCCGCGCCGCCCGATCTGCAAGTGATGAAAGATGACAGCCGACTGGATCAAGCCTTGCAGGAAAAGTTTTTCATCCGGCCCGACCTCTCCCATCCAGCGCTCCTCCCAGGCATCATGCGCCGCGTGAAACTCGCCCTCGTTGTAGAGGTCTATCCCGACGATATACTCCGCCGGATAGGCCGCCACATGCTCGTCCCCGTAAGCACGGCTTTCAGGCTCTCTCTCGGACTGCTCGCTCATCATGATGACTCGTGTATATGTAAGACGTATTTAAAAGACTAAATCATGCTAGCCCCACGTGTGCCGCTGCTCGGCCTTGAGCCTGAGCGCACGGAGCATATCACGGCGCAGCAGGCCGCTGAATGGTCCAACAATCATCCAGTAGAGACGAAACCGCCGACGGCTTGTTTCGTCAAGGCAAGAGACTCTCGTTTCCGTCTCAAGCAGGACGCTGCCGTCAGCCTGCTCGGAAAGCGAAAAATTCCAGGCGGCTTTAGCATAGCCAGGCTCATTAAAGTTTCTAAACTCTTCGGCATCGAGCCGCCGCAGCTCGCCCGAAGGCTTCCAGAAGCGCCCGGCCAGCCCCAACAGCAGCTCTTCCTGCGGCCTTTCGCCAAGCAGGATAAAGCACATCTTCTTCAGCAGGTGGTCCAGGTTAAGCTCGGCGGGAGAGGAGCGGCCCGCGCCCATCCCGCGCAAACGCATTAAGGCTTGAGTCAGCCGGGCACGGCTCAGGTCCAACTCGCGGACCACCGCGTAAACCTCTTCGAGCGAAGCATGAACTTTCGTCCGATGCCGCTCATGAACGTCATAACGCGGAAGAAACTGGTCTATCAACATGACGAAATCGGAATCGCAACTGCTTGATGAGAGGCGCGCTCGGAAGCTCTCGTAGAGACGCGGGCCGAAAGCTCAGTATTGCGGTACGCGCGGATCAACTTCGCTGGACCAGCGAGCTATGCCCCCGTCCAGGTTGCGCAGCTTGCCGAACCCTTGAGCCGCGAGAAACGAGCAGACCTGCGCGCTCCTGATTCCGTGATGACACATAAAGACTATCTCATCATCAGGATTAAGCGTCTCGGCCCACTCCTGAAAACGGCTGAGCGGCAGGAGGCGCGCGCCCTCTATCCGCGCCATCTCATACTCGACAGGCTCGCGCACGTCAATCAGCGAAAACTGCTCGCCGCGCTTGATGCGCTCATCCAGCTCCACAGGCGAAATCGTTTCGTAGCTCATCTCTTCATCAGTCTCGACGCGATAACCTTCGCAGCCGTCGCGCCCGCGCCCGTGGCGCTTGAGACGGTCGGCGCGAGCGGATTGGCAACGTCTCCGATGGCGAAGACATTGCCAACGTTTGTTTCCTGCTCTCCGCTGACGATGATGTAGCCTTGCTGGTCCATCTGCAACTGTTCGCGGAATAGCTCAGTGTTCGGCTCAACGCCGACGCGTATGAGCACGCCCTGGACCGCCATCTGGAAAGGCTTGAGCGCGCCTTCGCGCAGAATCTCTACGGCTTCGACTCTTTGCTCGCCGATAATCCTCTGGACCATTGCTTCCGTAAAAACAGTGATGCGGTGGTCTGCCCGCAGCCGCTCGACAAACTCCCTGCGCGCGCGTAAATATTTACCGCGATGAACGAGCGTCACGGTGGCGCACGTCTCGGCCAGCAGCAAGGCATTCTCCGCCGCCGCATCGCCGCCGCCAATGACGCAGACATCCATCGCTTTGAACAGCTCTCTATCACGCGAGCCGGATTCCATGATACCGCGTCCCTCCAACTCGCTTTCGCCCGCAATGCCGAGCCGCCGCCTGCGCACGCCCGTGGCGATGATGAGACTGATGGCCCGCAGCTCCTCGCCGCTCCGCAGCAAAACGCGCCTTGAGCGCAGGTCAGCGCTCTCTATCTCAACCTGCGTCCAGAGATCAAAGCCGGCTTCCTCAAGCTGAGCGGCAAATAGCTCGCGCAGTTCGCGCCCGTTTGCGGCCCTCACGCCCAGGTAATTATTAATCGGATTATAAACACGCAGAAGCTGCCCGCCCGTCTCCTCCTGCTCTTCGAGCACGAGCGTATCCAGCCCCAGCTCGTCACACCACAGCGCGGCTGACATCCCGGCTGGACCAGCCCCTATGATAATCACGTCGTACATAAAACGAGTCCGAGAGTCCCGAGTCTTGAGTCCGGAGTCACGAAGCAGTTTACAGTCTTTCAATCAGGAGAGCAGGCGCTAGCGATTTACTGCTGTGAGTGGTGAGCCGTGAGTTTCTGGTTTTTGGCCTTTGACTCCAGACTCTTGACTCTCGGACTCCAGACTTTCTTCGAGTGTGGCGGCGAGCGCGGCGCGCATCTCTTCGACAACCGCTTCCGGCTCAAGGCTGGAAGCAGCCAGTGCTCCTCCCTGGTCCATAAACTTGAAAGCGGATGCCATCTCACTGTGGTCCAGCTTCCAACTGCCTTCAGTCTTTCCCTCGCGCTCATTCAAGCGCGCGATGAGTGGTCCAAAATCTCCGCGCTTGATGAGCGGGCGGACAATCGTTTCGGCCCAGGAGTAATAGGGATAATCAACGCGATAGCTCCATCCTCCATCGAGCGGCGTGGCGATGAGATAAACCTGCCCGCGCGCGTAGTGCGAGATGGCCGTGTAGGGCGCTGCGTGACGCGTCGGCTTAAAACCCGACTGGCCGAAAATTTCCGGCGCGAGCGTGATGACGGAAAGGCCCACCTCCGGCTGCTCTGCGACCTTCGATGTCCCGCGCGCAAAGCTTTCGAGCGCGGCCTGAATCTGTCGCCAGGCATCTCGCCAGAGCGGCTCGTAATCGCTGGTCCGCGTCAGCACGCGCTCGACCTGCGGGAGGAGGAGACTGTAGGACTCCGCATCGCTCGTGACGGTACGGCCCGCCAGTTGATGCGCCAGCGGCGAGCCGGACTCTTCGCCCGGAAGAGGCTGGTCGGAGCCTTGTATGATGAGGCTGGCGCGGACCGCATCATCATTTGTGTATGCGGAAAAGTCTCCGGCCTCCGCGGCGGCCACCAGTTGCTCGCTAAGGTCCAGCGCGCGTGAGCCCGTCAAGGTGGTCCACACGGAGAGCAGCCCGTCCGTATCGAAGTGGTTGTTCGTAACCAGTTCTATCCCTCTCGTCAAAACATGAAAATCCCGCGAGCCGACGAGGTTCAGGGCAATCTCTGTCGAAGTGTCAGCCTTCAGATGAGAGGGCGTCTGGTTGCCCTGCCAGTGTGAGAAGTGCAGGCTGTTGGGCACAATGCCGTCCACCGAAAGCTTCGGCACATCTTCAAGCGACGCGTTGTAATATTCAAATCTCATCTCGATACCTCTCAAGAATACTCAAAAGTGATTGCTCATGAGTCCAATCATTCGCAACCTCGCTGCGCTCTGCCTGCGCAAACCTTAACTGATTTAAGCTCTGCAATCCAGGCAGCGGCAGGGCGCGCGAGTTTGAGACTGGTCCATTCCGCCTTGAGCCTGATTTGTTTGTCTCTCGGATTGCGGAGTAGAATGCGGGCGAACAGAGAAGCAGTATTTCCTTGACGCTTTGAATATCAGACCAGAGCAGACGGAGGGCCGTATGAGCCAGGCTAACATGCAGATGCCGGAGATGACCGCGACCGAACTCAAGCAGCGCCTTGACAGAGGCGAAGACATTCAGATTATTGACGTGCGCGAGCCGAACGAATACGCCATCGCGCGCATTCCTGATTCAATCCATATCCCGCTCGGACAGGTCCTAAACCGCATGTCCGAGATTGACCCGAACCGCGAGACGGTCGTCCACTGCAAGATGGGCGGGCGCAGCGCGCGTGCCATCGAAGCCCTCAAGCGCGCGGGCTTTCAGGGGCGGCTCACCAACCTCAAAGGCGGCATCACGGCCTGGTCGAACGACGT
>DASWMI010000129.1:0-4703 GCA_036399835.1 Pyrinomonadaceae bacterium
CAACTGGTCCAGCGCCCAGTGGTCCGGCACCGAGCGAAAGACCGAAAAGTTAGCCAGGTATTTGGCGCAGAGCAGGCGACGCAGATCGCCAAACTCTTCGGAGACATACTTGGCCTGTTGCGCATACTTATCCGCGCGCTCGCACACGTCCCAGAAGAGCACCTCGCCTTTGGCCCGGTCTTCGAGCGAGATAAGGCCGAGGTTAAAGAGCGTGAACATCTCTTCGCGGTGTTCGAGAGCATCGTGATAATACTCGCGATAATTTTTGACGCTTATCGTCTCGCGCAAATCGCCAAGCTCGACGACAACCTGCGGGTCGTCTTCGTCAATCTCCATCGGAGAGATGTCTTCGACGACCGTCTCTATTTCGTCCTGCACGTTGGTCACGATCATGGCGTGATAGGCGGCGAGGAAGCGACCGGATTCCTGTATGATCGTCGGGTGCGGGACGTTCTCGTCATCGCAGACCTGCTTGATCGTATAGATGACGTCGTTGGCAAACTCCTGCGCCGTGTAGTTAGCAGAGGAATCGAAGGCCGTCTTCGAGCCGTCGTAATCCACGGCCATGCCGCCGCCGACATCCAGCAGCTCGACAGGCACTTTCATCTGGTGAATCTTCGCATAGACGCGCGCGGCCTCTTTCATGGCGTTCTTGATACGCTTGATGTCCGTGAGCTGCGAGCCTATGTGAAAGTGCAGGAGGCGGAGCATATCTATCCGCCCGACCTCTTGCAGATGGCGTATGACCTCAAGCACTTCCGTCGTCGTGAGTCCGAATTTGGCAGCCTCGCCGCCGGACTTTTCCCAGCGCCCGGAGCCTTTCGAGTAGAGCTTAACGCGCATGCCTATAATCGGCGTGTGGCTCTCGTATCGCTCCGCGACGTTGAGTATGTGGTCCAGCTCGTTGAGCTTCTCGATGACGATGACGACACGCTTTCCGGCCTGCGCGCCGATAAAAGCCAGCTCTATAAACTCTTCGTCCTTAAAGCCGTTGAGGACGAGCAGGCTATCGGGCGTCTGCTCCAAAGCGAGCGCCGCGTAAAGCTCAGCCTTCGACCCGGCTTCAAGACCGAAGTCATAACGCGAGCCTTCGCGCAAGTACTCTTCGACAACAGGGCGCTGCTGGTTGACCTTCATCGGGTAAACGCACATGTGCCCGCCCTGATATTCATATTCGCGTATGGATTTGCTGAAGGCGCGTTGGAGCTTGCGGACCTGTGCGGCGATCAGTTGGGGAAAGCGCAGCAGCACTGGCGCGCCTATCCCGCGCCGTCGCAGGTCGTCTATGATCTCTTTCAAGTCTGCGGCGCGCGCGTCTCCGTCTGCAGGATGGACAACCAGATTCCCCTTGCGATTGACATCGAAGTACCCTGCGCCCCAGTTCTCTATGCCATAAGTTTCAAGCGTCTGTTCGGTAACTGTGGTCAATTCTTGCGGTCTCCTGCCTTGTCTGCCGCCTTGATACGCGCGACGGCCCCCTCTTACAGAAGGCGCAGTCGCCTCCCCATAGCACACGATAGTGGAGATTCATGGTTGGATCACTAATGGCGCAATTTAACAGAAAATGCGGGGTCGGTCAAAAACTATTTTTTTCGGGTAGTCAACGCAATAAAAGGGTTAAGTTGGTCAAGGCGAAGAGTTTAGGTCGCAGAAAGGGGTCGCCCGGCGCTCCGTGTCAAAAGAAACATGACGCGCTCAGCCTTGACATCAGACCTCTCGGAACTATAATGCAGAACTTTTTGGCAGTCGCCGCACCCCCTCCCACGCTCGCCCATCTACGAACACCCTCTCTCATCCAAAACCCGACCGCACGCCGGGGCCGCCAGCGCCTCAATGATGACCAGAGTTTTACAATTCATCCATCGTTGTTCATACTTTTTTCGCACGGATCATCGCAGAGCTTAAAAAGCATCTTGAGAGAATGGCTGAGAGCTTTGGAAAGAGTCGGGTCTTGATGAAGCAGGCCGCGTTAGTTTGTATCGAAGAGGCTTGCGGCGCGCGTTACGGTATTGACGAGCGGATTTACGTGTGCCCTCTTTGCGCAGGGCTGCTTGAAATCCGCAAAGAGCCTGAGTCTATCGGTGATGCCTCGGCCTTGCGGGCAGTCTGGACCAGTCGTTTGACCTCTCCGGATGCGCTGGACCAGAGCGGCGTCTGGCGTTATCGAGAGCTGCTCCCGTTCACGGACGAAGCGCAAGTCGTCTCGCTCGCGGAAGGCAATACGCCGCTTTACGATGCAATGCGCGCCGCGCGTTATTGCGGGCTGGATGCGCTCAAGCTCAAGCATCAGGGCTGCAACCCGACAGGCTCTTTCAAGGATACGGGGATGACCGTCGCCGTCACGCAGGCGCTCAAGTTGAGTGCTCGGACGGTTGTCTGCGCGAGCACAGGCAATACTGCTGCGAGCCTCGCAGCCTACGCCGCGCGCGCCCGGTTGTCATGCGCGATACTGGTCCCGCGCGGGCAGGTCAGCCATGCCAAGCTGGCACAGAGCCTGGATTATGGCGCGATGGTGCTGGAACTGGAAGGCGGCTTTGATGATGCGATGCGCTTGATACGCGAGTTGGCCGAGGATGAATCAATCTACCTGGTCAATTCAATCAACCCGTTTCGCATAGAAGGGCAGAAGACTGTGGCTGCCGAGCTGGTCCAGCAACTCGGCTGGCGCGTGCCGGATCACCTGGTTGTGCCCGGGGGCAATCTGGGCAACAGCTCCGCGTTCGGCAAGGGCTTGATAGAGCTGCTTGAGCTGGGCCTGATTGACCGCCTGCCAAAAATCCACGTCGTACAGGCCGCAGGCGCAGCGCCCTTCGCAAACCTCTTCGCGGCTCAGCCTCTTGAAATCCAATCTCTTAATCATCAGCCGCTTGAAGCCCAGCATCTTGAAAGCTCCGCTTTTGAAACTTTGCTGCCGGTCGCGTTTCCGCAGACGCTGGCGACGGCGATTCAAATCGGCGCGCCGGTTTCATGGAGGAAGGCTTTGCGCGTCGTGCGCCGGACGGGCGGGCGTGTTCTCAGCGTGAGCGAACAAGAGATGGCGGATGCCAAGGCGATCATCGGACGCGACGGCGTGGGGTGCGAGCCAGCTTCCGCGACGACTATCGCTGGCATCAGGCAACTGGTCGCGGATGGCGCGATTGGTCCAAATGAAGAGGTCGTCGCGGTCCTCACAGGCCACGTCCTCAAGGACACAGATTACGTCATCAATTATCACAACGACGAACTCTTTGCGCACGAGCGCGACGCTGACGGGAGCATCAACAAGCGCCGCATCGCAGGCCGCTACGCCAATCCGCCCGCGCGCGTCAAAGCAAACAGCGCGGACATCCTCGAATATCTCAGACAAAGGAGAAAAGAGGGTGATGAGTGATGAGCAGGAGGAAGGCTCAAGGGAAGTTGAAGGATGTGGACCAGTCAACGCGTCCGGCATTTGAAGTGCGCGTGCCGGCTTCTACTTCAAATCTCGGCGCGGGCTTCGACTGTTTCGGTCTGGCCTTGCGGCTATACCTGACGGCGCGCGCCACGTTTGCCTCCGGCTCAAAGCTCCCTTGCCGCGTGCGCCAGACCAGAAGCGAAGGGCACAGCCTCTTGCCGCGCACGGCTGAAAACCTCATCTTTCGCGCGATGTGTTTGACAGCCGAGCGACTGGACCAGCGCCTGCCTCCCGTGCGGCTTGCAGTGCATAACGAGATACCGCTGGGGCGCGGACTGGGGAGCAGCGCGGCAGCCATCCTGGCCGGAGTCAGGCTCGGCGCTGCGCTCTGCGACGCAGAGCTTTCAAGTGAGGCGCTCCTACGCATAGCGCTGGAGCTTGAAGGGCACGCTGATAATCTTGCGCCGTCTTTGTACGGCGGGTGGACCATAGCCTGCCAGAGAAGCACGGAAGATGTGCTCGTGCTCAGAAAGCGATGGCCGTCCGAAATCAAAGTAATCATCATCTCGCCGGATGTGCCTTTGGAGACGAAGCGGGCGCGTGCAATCTTGCCAGCCTCCGTCAGTTTTGCGGACGCCGTCTATAACCTTCAACGCGCCGCGCTCTTGACAGGGGCTTTGGAAGAGCGGGCCTACGAGCTGGTCTGGGAGGCCATGCGGGACAGGCTGCACCAGGGTCGCAGAGAAGCGCTAGTGCCAGGGTTGTCCGAGGCGCTTAGGATGCCGCGTCTGCCGGGTCTTCTGGGGCTGGCCCTGAGCGGCGCTGGTCCAAGCGTGCTGGCCCTCGCGCTGGACCACTTTGATGAGATCGGTGCTCAGGTGGCAGATTGTTTTCATCAACACGAGATTAAGACAAGAGTTCGCGTGCTGGAAGTTGATGACGAAGGGATGAAGATAAGGGCTAAAGGAAAGCTCGGGACACGGCGGCGCGACAACGCGGGCTGAGAGATAATAGCTTCTCCTTTATCCTTCATGCTGCCACGTTTCTCATCCCTCATTCCTTTAAAGTCCCATCGCTTCTTTGACGTACTTGGGCGCGGGCGAGCCGAATGAGAGCATCGCGTCGTGCATCAGTTTATAGTTCACCTGGCCCTTCATCCTGGCTTCGTAGGCGCGGCGTATGTCGTTCACTTCGAGGCTGCCGACGTAGTAGGTTGAAAGCTGCGTAGAGGTCAGGATGGCGCGTCTCCATTTGCCTGCGGCTTCGCCCTCTTCCTGAAAGCCTTCGTTCGTCATAAAGGCGATGGCCTCTTTCTCTGTCATCCCATCGG
>DASWMI010000130.1:0-68576 GCA_036399835.1 Pyrinomonadaceae bacterium
GCCGACACCCACGCCAAGCCCTTCGCCTTCTCCGACGCCGACGCCGCCCGCCGCGCCGCCGGGACAGACGGGAGGCGCGACAACCGCTCCGTCCCCCTCTCCGTCTCCGAGTCCAAGCCCTTCGCCGACACCTGCTCCGCCCAGCGCCGCCGAGCAGATGCTTCCGAAAGTCTGTCTCTTCGGCAGATGGGGTCGTGCTAAGAATGAGGCCGGGCAATATGAGTTGCAATGCCAGGGTCCATTCTCGATAACTCTGGAACATTCGTTTGAAGTGAGACTGCTGCTCTTAGTCTTGCTGGCGGGCGCGCTCGGAAGTTACATACACGCGACCACATCCTTTGTGGATTACGTCGGCAATCGCAAGCTGAGCGCCAACTGGGTCTGGTGGTATCTGCTCAGACCCTACGTCGGCATGACGCTCGCCCTGCTCTTTTACTTTGTGGTTCGCGGGGGCTTTATCTCCGTCAGCGCCGGTGGGGAAGATATGAATCCCTTCGGTATCGCTGCGCTCGCGGGGCTGGTCGGGATGTTCTCCAAACAGGCGACCGATAAGTTGAGCGAAGTCTTTAAGACGCTCTTCAGGGCGGCTGAGGGCGAGGGCGATGATAAGAGGAAGGACAGCCTGGTATCTAATCCGCCGCCGGGCATCAGCGGTATCACTCCGAGACAAGGGCCAACCTCCGGCGGAACTCCGGTCACTCTCACGGGCGCTGCCTTTGTCAAAGGCGCGAATGTTACTTTTGGCGGAGAGCCGGCAACCTCCGTCATCATTTCCGGACCAACCTCGCTGACGGCTACCACGCCTCCGCACGAGGCCGGTACCGTGGACATTGAGGTGATTAATCTCGACGGGCTGAAGGGCAGCTTGAAGAACGGTTATACTTACATCGGCGACCAGCCTTCAGGCGGCGCAGGCGAAGCGCAGACATCACCGCCCGGAGCAGCCGAAGAGGAAGAAGACATTCGCAGCCCGCCAGTCTAGGTTGTCGAGTGCGTTAATCAACAGGCACAGACGAAGGACACAGCAAAGAGCTTTGATGACGGGAGCCGTCATCAAAGCTCTTTGCTGTTGAAGGCTCGCGGCATTGACCGAGCGTGTTTGAGGTCCGGAGTCTGGCCTTCCGGTCTCACCTATCGTTGCGCGTGCTTCTTATCGGTCGTTATAATGAAGCTGTTTTGCACCAATCATATTCCGGCGGCTTGAAGGCCCTTTACCTTTAGGTTTCCTTTGAAGAATCTACGCGGCATCATGCTCCCTTTCCCCACGCCCTTCGATGCGGGCGGTGGTCTGGACCTGCGCGCCCTGCAAGCAAATATAGAGAAGTGGAACCGGACGGATGTCATCGGCTACGTCGCGCTCGGCTCGACGGGCGAGCGCGTGCATCTGTCCGAGCGTGAATATACTGAGGTCATAGTGGCCGCGAGAGAGGTCGTGCCGCGCGAGCTGGCCTTTATTGTCGGAGCAGGGCAGCAAAGCACCGTCGCGACTATCGAAGAGGTGCGGCGCGCGGCGAGCGCGGGCGCGGACGCAGTGCTCCTGCTGACTCCGTACTTTTATCGCGGCGCGATGACGCAGGATACGCTGGCTGACTTCTTCATAAAGGTGGCGGACGCAGCGAGCATCCCCGTGCTGCTCTACAGCATGCCGGACCTGACGGGCATCGCGCTTGCGCCCCGGACGGTTGCGCGCTTGAGCGCGCACGAAAACATCCTCGGCATCAAGGATAGCTCCGGCGATCTCATTAACCTGGCGGAGACGCTGCGCCTGGTCGAGTCCGAATTTGCAGTCCTGACGGGGAGCGGTCCTTTGTTGTACGCGGCTTTGAGCGCGGGCGCGTGCGGCGCGATTCTGGCGGCTGGCTGCGCGGCCCCTCAGCTCGCGTGCGATATTTATCGCGCGGTGCAGGCGGGCGAGCACGAGTTGGCGCGTGAGTTACAGCGCGTCTTTAGTCCGCTGGCGCTGGCCGTGACAAAGCTTTATGGTATCGGTGGTCTCAAGGCCGCGATGGAGATGTTGGGTTATACTGGCGGCAGTGTCCGCGCGCCGCTCAGGGAAGCAAGCGAGGAGGCGCGCGCCGAGATTGCGCGTCTGGTCCAGGAGGCAGGGTTGCCGGAAAGCCGTGCGGACGAGAAAGAGTTTCGCCTGGCAGGAGTATTGAACCAGTGAGCACTATAGAAGCTGCATGTTATCCCGCACCGGAAGAAGCGGGGCTGCGTATAAAGACCCTGCCCTTCGAGAGCATCCCGCACCAGACGCGCCTCTTCCTGGATTACCTGCGCGACCCGCTCGCGCTCAGGCGGTTTTATCCTTCAGCCGTCCGCTTTCATCATGAGCTGTCCGCACGCGCGCCCGAAGTCCTGTCCGCTCACCGGACCAGCCGCGAGGCGCTCTGCGATGCGCTCGAAGCGATGAACAGCGGTTGGGGCGCTGGTCCAGAGACGCTGCTAAATATCTCTCGGCTGCGCGAAGCGGATTCGGTCGCGGTCGTCACGGGCCAGCAGGCCGGACTCTTCACAGGCCCGCTCTACACCATCTACAAAGCCCTCTCGGCGGTCAAACTAGCCGGATGCCTCTCTGATCGCGGCACAAAGTCCGTCCCCGTTTTCTGGATGGCGACCGAAGACCACGATTTCGCAGAGGTCGCGTCGGCGGAGATTATCGGCTGCGATTGCGGGCTGGCGCGCGTCGGCGTTCCGGCGACGATGCACACGGAAGGAATGCCTGTCGGGACCGTCAGGCTGGACCAGTCCATCAAAGAGACTACGAGGCAGTTGCTGGACCTGCTGCCTGCGACGGAGTTTGCGCCGGAAGTGGAAAGCCTGCTCGGTGAGACCTGGGAGGAAGGGCGCGGCTACGGCGAAGCCTTCGCTCGCATGATGACAAGGCTGCTCGGTCGCTACGGGCTGGTCCTGCTCGACCCGCTCGACGGGAGGTTAAAGCAACTGGCCGCGCCTCTTTATGCGGAGGCCGCGCGCCGCGCGCCGCAGATTGCGCAGGCGGTGGTGAGTCGCAGCCGCGAGCTGGAGGAGGCTGGCTATCACGCGCAGGTTGTCGCTTCCGAAAACTCTTTCCCACTTTTCCTGCACACGCCTGAGGGCGCGCGTCACGCCGTCTCTCGCACGGAGAGCGGGCGCTATCAGGCGAGGGACGCGATTGAGGAATATACGCCGGAAGAGCTGGCCGCGCTGGCCGCTGTAGAGCCTGAGCGTTTTAGTCCGAACGTGACCTTGCGCGCTGTGGTCCAGGATTACCTGCTGCCGACTATAGCCTACATCGGCGGCGCTGCCGAGATCGCTTACTTTGCGCAGACGGCTGAAGTCTATCGCACGCTTGAGCGGCCCACGACGCCCATCCTGCCGCGCGCGAGCATGACGATTGTCGAGCATCGCACGGGCCGCACGCTCGAACGCTATGACCTCAAGCTGACGGATTTCTTTGCCGGGCTAGAGAGCGTGCTGGCGCGCGTCGCCGAAGAGCATCTGGGCACGGAAGCTGCGCGAGCCTTTACGCAAACGGAGGAATCCGTCGCACGTCAGTTGGACGCGCTCAAGGAGCAGCTCCGGCAGATTGACCCGACGCTGGCCGACGCGTTGGAGACGGGTCGCCACAAGATTAATTATCAGCTACAGGGACTGCGCTCGCGCTTTCATCGTGCGCAGATGAAACGCGACGAGGCAGCCCATCGCCAGCTTCAAAGAGCCTTCGACCAGCTCTACCCGCAGAAAGCTTTGCAGGAACGCCATCTCAACATCACCTCCCTGCTGGCCCGTCATGGCCTCTATGCCATCAACTGGATTTACGACGCGATTAATCCAGGCTCTTCCGACCACCAGATAGTTTATTTATAAAGTGGTCCATAGTTGAGAGCACGGCTTTTCATGCCGACTCCCGATTACTGGCTACTGCCTGCTGCTTTATGAGCAAGATTCGAGCGCTTTCAGATTTACTGATTAACCAGATTGCCGCCGGCGAGGTGGTCGAGCGTCCGGCCTCTGTCGTCAAAGAGCTGGTCGAGAATTCGATTGATGCGGGCGCGCTCAGGATCACGATTGACTCGGAGGCTGGCGGGCGCAGGCTCTTGCGCGTGTTGGATGACGGCGAAGGGATGACGCGCGATGATGCGCTCCTGGCCTTTGAGCGTCACGCGACCTCCAAGATTAGCAACGCCGAAGACCTCAACGCTATCGCGACGCTCGGATTCAGAGGCGAGGCGCTGGCCTCCATCGCCTCCGTCGCGCGCGTCGAGCTAATCACTAAAACCGAAGATGCTGGCGAGGCGACGCGCGTCGTGGTCGAAGGCGGGCGCGTGCGCGATGTCAAGTCGGCTGCGCATACGCGCGGGACGAGCATTACCGTCCGCGATCTCTTCTTCAATGTCCCTGCGCGCCGCAAGTTCCTGCGCTCGGAAGCGACCGAAAGCTTTCATCTTACCAATCTCGTCACGCATTACGCTTTGGCCCACCCGGAGATTGCCTTTACCCTGACGAACAACGGGCGCGAGACCCTGCGCGCGACCCCGGCCAGAGATTTGCGCGAGCGCGCTTACCAGATTTTCGGCGCGGAGTTTATCAATAACCTGCTCGAAATCAGCGGCGGGCAAGAACAGGTGGCGCGGATCAGCGGTTATATCTCCGCGCCGCTTGAAAGACGCACCTCGCGCGATGCGCAGTATCTCTTTATCAACGGGCGCTACGTCCGCGACCGCCTTCTGGGGCGTGCGCTCTCGGAAGGCTATCGCTCCGTGCTCCCGCATGGCACGTATCCGGCGGCGCTCCTCTTTCTCGAAGTCCCGCTCGGAGAGGTGGATGTCAACGTGCATCCGGCCAAGACGGAAGTGCGTTTCAGGCGCGCGGCAGCCGTCGCCGATGCCGTGCGCGAATGCGTGCGCGAAGCCCTCGCCAGCGCGGGCTATACGCGCCGGAGCGCGGCTCTCAAGGAGACAAACGAACAATCGCCGAAAGCCGCAGATGAAGACTGGACCAGCGAGCCTGCTGCTGCCGGCTCTACGCTTGCGACCGATGTTGAGACGCGCGGCCACGAAACGCTCGCAAAGGTGCGCTCCATCACAGAGAGAGTCCGGCCCGCGCGCGATGAGCCTGCCGAGGGCGCTATCAATCTGGTCCACAGCAGGCAGAGCGAGATAGAGTTCGGCCTGGCCGCGACCCTGGATGAAGCTTTGCCGCGAGATGAGATTGGACCAGAGGGCGCTCCTTCGTCTCATCCGGCGACTGAGAACAAAGCCTCCGCAGTCTCCCTTCATCCGGCGATGCAGGAAGCCGCCTCTTTTGAGAAGGACCAACGGGCGACGCGAGCGGCTGGCCCGGCCACTTTCGCTTCGCCCGTCTCGACTCTCTCTGAAGAGACTGATGAGCACGTGCCCTCTCATCCTTCTGCCGCGCTGCCGCATATTGCTTCCATCGCAGATTCGCTGCGAGAGGTTTCGGCTGAATCGCTGAAGAGAAATGTACGCCCGCTCGCGCAGCTTGAAGAGAGCTACATCCTGGCCTCGGATGATGAAGGATTGCTCTTGATTGAACAGCATGCCGCGCATGAGCGCATCCTGTTCGATAAGTATCTGGCTCTTGAGGCGGAGCGGCGGGCGGGGTCGCAGCAGATGTTGATACCTGAAATCTTCGATCTTACTCCGGCGCAGGCTGCGGCCTTCGATGCGCTGGCCGCAGAGCTTGAGAGCTACGGTTTTGGGTTGATGCGTCTGTCCGGCCGCACGGTGGCGATCAGGGCCGTGCCGGCGGATTTGCCCGCGGGCGAGGCTCGCAGCATGCTGGCAGAGATTCTGGATGCGGTTGACACGGAAAGGCGCGGTAAGGCTCGCGCTAACCTGCATGAAGAGATCGCCGCTTCGCTTGCTCGTCACGCCGCCACAAAAGCCCACACGCCGCTCGCCCCGGAAAAGATGGAGTGGCTGATAGACCAACTGCTCAAGACTTCATCGCCGACCACCTGCCCGCACGGTCGCCCAACCATCCTGCGACTGGGCCAACGCGACATCGAAAAGGGATTTCACAAAGCCTAGAGCGGAATTCACCCTTCATCCTTTATCCTTCATCGCTTCTCGAATCTCTTCTCGCTTATTCTATGACGGCCAGTACGTCGCCCGCGTTGACGGTCTCATGCATCCTGGCGTGCAGCTCGGTGACGCGTCCCGTCTTTGGAGACTTTAGCTCGTTCTGCATCTTCATCGCTTCGACCACCACGACGCCGTCGCCGGCTTCGACCTCAGCGCCCGGCTGGACCAGTACGCGCACGACCTTCCCGGGCATGGGCGCGATAATCTGCGCCGTCCGGTCCGTCTCGGCATCCGAAACCGACGAGCCGCGCAGGCGTTTCGGGTCCATTAGTGAGACTGAAAAGATGCGGCTGCCGAGATACACGCGCATGGAATCTCGACGGGCCACATCCTGGTCCACAAGACACTCGTAGACTCGGTTTTCAAAAAGCAGTAGATAAGCTCCGCGCGTCGTCTCGCGCGCTTCGACCTGATAGCAGCGACCGTTGATTGATACGCTCAAACGCGCTCCCTCGCGCTTGATCATCAACTCGTGCTTTTCTCCGGCAGTCTCCGCTTTTAGTTTCATAGCGAACCGTTATTAAAATGAGAACTAGCGTGTCTCTCATCGAAGCTAGAGATAAAGGGCTGGCTCATCCAGCCGCGCGCTTTAATCCGAGCTAGATTCTTGAGCTATGGAGGGCGGCGCGACCCGCCATCTTCCAGCGATTCGATTCCTGCGAGTGCGGCTCTTGAGCGTTGGCAGACTCCCGCTCGCGTCGCGCATATTCGAGCGATGCGGCGATCAAGGCCATGTCGCGCAAAATAGTCTCGGCTTCATGCTCTGCATCGGAGCGGGGAGTGTCAAGCGCCTCTTTGCGACGCTGGTTAAAGCGCGGGATAAAGCCCGTATCAAGGCGGCCCGCGATGAATTCAGGGTCGCGCACTATCTCTCGAAAGAAGGGCAAGGTGGTTTTGATGCCGCCGACGGAATATTCATCGAGCGCGCGGCGCAGTCGTCCAATCGCCTCTCCGCGTGTGCGTCCCCAGGCGGCGAGCTTAGAGATCATCGGGTCGTAGTAGATAGAGACTTCCGCGCCCTCTCGGACGCCCCCGTCATCGCGCACGCCTGGTCCAGCCGGAACGCGCAGGTGCGTGATACGACCGGGCGAGGGAAGAAAATTATTCTCAGGGTCTTCGGCGTAGACGCGACACTCTATGGCATGACCCCGCCAGTAGACATCCTCTTGCGTAAAGGAAAGCGGCGAGCCGCTGGCGACCATGATTTGTTCGCGCACGAGGTCTACGCCTGTGACCATCTCGGTGACCGGATGCTCGACCTGTAGGCGCGTGTTCATCTCAAGGAAGTAGAAGTCGCGGGTCGCATCCGAGACGAGGAATTCGACCGTGCCTGCGCCGACGTAATTGACCGCGCGCGCGGCGCTGATGGCCGCCTGGCCCATCCGCTCACGCAGGTCCGGATCATTAATCGGCGAAGGGCATTCTTCAATCACCTTCTGATGGCGGCGCTGTATGGAGCACTCGCGCTCGCCCAGGTGAACGAAGTTGCCCTGCGTGTCCGCGAAGACCTGTATCTCTATGTGGCGCGGACGCTCGACGACCTTTTCGAGATAGACTTCCGCGTTACCGAAGGCGGCGGCTGCTTCTGACTGCGCGGCCTCAAGAGATGATTTAAGCTCCTCTTCCGAAGAGACCATGCGCATCCCCTTACCGCCTCCGCCCGCAGATGCCTTGAGCAGCACCGGATAACCAAAGCCTGCGGCCAGCGTGCGCGCTTCATCATGAGACGCAAGCGGCTCGGTCGTCCCCGGCACGACCGGAACACCGGCTTGCGTGGCAATGCGACGCGCGCTCGTCTTCGTCCCCATCAGCTCCATAGCCTCGGGCGTTGGACCAATAAAGATGAGTCCCGCTGCGGCAACGGCGCGCGCAAAATCCGCGTTCTCCGCGAGAAAGCCGTAACCCGGATGGACCGCATCCGCCTTTAGTAGTCGAGCGGCATTGATGATGGCGGGAATATTAAGATAGCTCTGGGCCGAAGGCGGTGGACCAACCGGCGCGGCTTCGTCCGCAAACTCGACGTGCCTTGCTTGCGCGTCCGCTTCCGAATAGATCGTGACCGGAGAGATGTCCATCTCACGACACGCGCGCGCAATGCGCACGGCAATCTCCCCGCGATTGGCAATCAGGATTTTGCGAAACATAAGAGAAGTCTGAAGTCTGGAGTCTAGAGTCTGTAGTGCGGAGAGTCAAACGGACTTCAGGCTTTAGACTCCGGACTTTAGACGACGATTGAATTGCCGGGCTGTCGCGGGTCGTAGCGGACTGTGATGTGCGCGCCGGGAAAATAGTCTGCGCTGTGGGTCAGTTGTTCCTGGTCCAGTTGCTGAGAGGATTCGTATTCGACGCTGTTGACGGTGTAGCAGTAAAAAACGTGTGTGATTGCTTGGGCGGCGTCGCTCGTGACATCCAGGATAGAGCCGTCCGCGATGCGACCCGTGGTGCGCAGACGCGCGCGCCTGGCCGCTTCTGGGTCAACCTTTTTCCGCCGGAACAAATCCAGGAATGACATAGGCGAGAGATGAAGCGTCAGGGAAGATCGCTATGCGGGGAAGAGAGGTCCGCCTGGCCCGACGGAGTGGGCTTGAAAATCACGCCGTCGCGGACCTTCCAATCGTCATCCGTTCCCAGAACTTTATCTTCGCCGGGCAGCCGCATCTCGTAGTTTGTAAAGGCCAGCCCTTCATCGAGCGCATCGTCGGTCGTAGAGTTTGTCGAGACGGGGCGAATCACAGCGCCGCGCAGCGTCTTTGACTTCTTATCCGGCAAACGAGCTTGCAGCGACCAGGTGCGATAGCCCGCGGAATCCAGACCATTGAGGGCGGCGGCGATTGAGCCGTCCGAGTCGGGCACTTTCCGGCGGATGTCTTCGATGTCTGTCGGGAGCGTGCCGTAGAGCCTGCGGTATTCGAGGAGCGCGCGGTTGAGCGTGTAGCCCTGTGCGTAGAAGCCCGCGTCTATACCGCGCTGGCGCTGCCTGATGCGCTCCGGCACAGTGATGCCGATAAAGAGCGCGATCATCATGATGACGAGCGCGGCGGAGGCCGTGCCACCGTGCGCGAACGACAAACCTATAAAACGCTCGCGCTGGCGTTCCATCGTCCCGCAGATGCGGACGCAGAGCCAGAGGGCCAGCACAGAGGCTGGCGCTAAGACCCATTTCAAGCGCCAGGCGGCGGTCTCGGCGGCGGCGACCGTGGACCAGAATTCGAGCTTGAAGGACGACTGCTCGAAAAGAGCGGCGATTGTGCTGCCCAGAAAAATAAGCAGGAGGAGCATGCCGAGCGCGGCGACGAAAAGCGCGCGCCCGTAAGAGGGCAGGAGATGTTCGGGCCGTGCGAGCGGCTCGCCGACAGCGCGTGCGCCGCAACCCTCGCAGCCTTCGAGCAGATTTCCGTTAAATCTCAAACCGCAGCAGGGGCAGACAGTCAATTTCGTGTCACCTCGACGAGTGAATGGGGAGAGCGATGTTTCTTGCAAAGTGATTCGGGTCCTATCTAGCTTGTTTTGTGTGCCAGCTCTGGGTTAGGTCGCCGCTCCGGCTCATCCGGCACGGGGTTGGATGCCGCCGGAGCCTCTTCGGCTGCTACCGCCGACTGGCGCGTAGCGTCGAGCGCTTTGACCTCCCGCCAGGTATGGTACATGCGATGCGCAAAGGTCCAGTAAGAACCGACGGCGAGCACCCAGAGCACCTGCGGCATGCGATTGGCAAACCAGTTGTGCGAGCCTGGATGCGTCGTCAGCGCGCCGATAATCAGGAGCACGACCCTTTCGGGACGACGCAGGAATCCGACATCACACTTCGGAATCAGGCTCTCTGCGCGCGCGCTGGCGTAACTGACCATGACGGAACCCATCAGGGCCGCCCCGGCCAGAAAGACGTTGAGCGTCGAGTGAAATTGCGTGTCGCGCGCATAAAAGACCATCAGGCCGACAAAGGCGACCATGTCCGAAAGGCGGTCGAGCGAGGAATCGAGAAAACCGCCGAAGCGCGTCACGCGGCCTGAGAGCCGTGCGACCTGCCCGTCCAGCATGTCAAAGAGATTGGCGACGATGAGGATGATTCCGGCCCAGAAGAAATACCCGAAGCCGAAGAGCAGCCCGCAGCCGACATTGATGGCGACGCCGATAACCGTCAGAAAGTTGGGGTTGACATGACCGTAGGCCAGCCAGCGCACCATCGCGTCAATGATGCGTTGTGCGCCCCGCCCAATGCTTGTCCCGAACACCTTTGCCGCCTTCTCCTCTAAACGTCACACGCACGGCCCAGACTCCGGCCTCACGCGCGCACGCCCAGCATTAAACAAAGCATGATAGGGAGGCGCAGAACAGGTGTCAAGGTTGATGAGGAGCAGGCTTTTCTTCATTTCCTGATGATGTGCGGGCCGGGCTGCTCGCCGGGTTGAGCAACGCTCTGGTCCAGACGCACTTCATCAAGCTTACTCCTGGTCCGTGGCGGGTTGCTCGGCGTCCGCGGCTTCGGTTTCCAGAGCGCTTTCAGCGGGCGGCTGGTCGTGGAGCGTGGTCAGCTTGCGGATTTCAAAGTTGCGTGCGCCCGCAGGTGTGCGGACGGTTACTTCGTCGCCCTCCTCCTTACCCATCAGGCTGCGACCGACGGGCGAGGTGGTCGAGATTAGCCCGCCCTGCGGGTCGCTCTCTTCGGTCGTCACGAGGCGATAGGTAATCTCCTCGTCGCGCTCCGCATCATAGAGCACGAGGATAGAGCCGTAGGCGGCCCTGTCGTGCGGCACTTTTGATAAATCTATCGAAGAAATCTCGCTGATGCGCTGTCGCAGCTCGGCGATACGCGCCTTGACGAAATTCTGGCGTTCGAGCGCGGCCTTGTATTCGGAGTTTTCGCGCAGGTCGCCAAACTCCAGCGCGCGCTTAATCTCCTTCGGCAGATGTATGCGCAGCTCGGATTCAAGCGCTTCGAGGTCCGATTGCAGACGTTGTTTGATCTCCTGTGTCAAGATAGTTCTCGCTTTGCTCTCTCTAGTGACCTCACGGGCAGGGGCTTCCAGCCACTAAAATAGAGTAAAAAGGCCAAAGGTCAAAGGCCAAAATGTGGACCCGGGGCGATTTTTTGATAAAGCTTTGGCCTTACGGGTCTGGACCTTTTTACTTTGAGCTGTGGCCCGGACGGTTGTGATAAGCGGCCTCGTCGGGCGCGCCGAAGGAGATGCCTGTGTCGCGCGCTGTGCGTATGAGCTGGCCTGCGGGCGGGACGGTCTTGAGATTCTCAATCGCCCTGGAAAGAGGGACGGTGATAATCTCGCCCGCCTGGAGCGCGACCATCTGTCCGCGCGCGCCTTCTATCAAGGCGCGCACCGCGCAAGCTCCGTAGTTGGTCGCCAGCATACGGTCAAAAGCATTGGGCGTCCCGCCGCGCTGCAAATGGCCGAGCACGACGCAGCGCGTCTCCTTGCCCGTCAGACGCTCAAGCTCTTTCTGGCAATACATCCCGACGCCGCCCAGACGCGGCGCGCTCTGCTTGTCTCCCTTGTCCTGGTAGAAAACCTCGCGGCCCGTCTCCAAAGCGCCCTCCGCCGCCACGATAATGCTGAACTCGGAACCGACGCGCTCACGCTCGCGGACTCTCTCGGCGACAGACTCCATCGAAAAGGGAATCTCCGGGATGAGTATCACATCCGCGCCGCCAGCGACTCCCGAATAGAGCGCGATCCAACCCGTGTGCCGTCCCATCACTTCGAGGATCATCACGCGGTCGTGAGACTCCGCGGTCGTGTGCAGCCGGTCCAGCGCATCCGTCGCGATGTCCAGCGCCGTGATAAAGCCGAAGGTCAACTCCGTGCAGGCCAGGTCGTTGTCAATCGTCTTGGGCACGCCGATGACCGGAAAACCAAGTCTGTCAAACTCCGCCGCGATGGCGAGCGTGCCTTCTCCGCCGAGCACGACCAGCGCGTCTATATTTGAATCCGCAAGGCTCTCCAGAGCCATGCGATAAACATCCGCGGGCTTGACCATAGCTCCGTCGGCGCTGCGCTCTATAAAGCGGCCACGATTGCGCGTGCCCAGGATAGTCCCGCCGCGCGGCAGCAGCCCGCGTACCTCCGTGGCTGTCAAATCACGCATCTTCTTATCGCCGAGCAGCCCGTCGAACCCCTCTTCAATCCCGACGACGCGCATCCCGTATTCGCCGATGGCCGTCTTCACGACAGCGCGTATGACAGCATTCAATCCGGGCGCATCGCCCCCGCCTGTCAGTATGCCGATAGTTTTATACATGAGTCTCAAAGCGAAAGATGTCAGACATGAGAGTCTGTAGGACGAGGATTAGCGGAAGCTGACGTTTTGAACCTGGGCAGCGAGCTACTTCCTAACAACTGCGCTAACGAACTAATCACTCACCCCTCAACCTCCGCCCCTCTATCCTCCTATGCCGGCTCTCACGCGCGACGGTTCATGATATTCGCCGTACTCCGGATAAGAGCGCGTGACGAATTCGCCGGGCCGGGTGTTTTCCTTGAGCAGCCCGAGCGCATCTCTCAAGACCTTGCGTTGCAGCTCGCGCATACAGGGTTTGCCCAGGCTGTTCCCGATCTTGAACCCTTCGGGATAGAGCGAGCGCGGCGGGCGCATCTGCGCGGAGACTTCAGGGCTGACTGTGATAAGGACCGTTGGGATACCCTTCATCTCGATTTCGCGCTGGACCGCAACGACCGTGCGGTGACAGACGTTCGGGCAGCCT
The DNA here is from genome assembly GCA_036399835.1 of Pyrinomonadaceae bacterium. GTDB lineage: Bacteria > Acidobacteriota > Blastocatellia > Pyrinomonadales > Pyrinomonadaceae > DASYML01. Next base: position 12,802 of record DASWMI010000130.1, read on the forward strand.
CCCGTCAAAATCACCGCGTCGGCACGCGAGCCTCTGTCAATCTCGTTGGCAATCTCCGGAGCTGTCCCTTCGTACATCGCCTTGAGCTGCATGGTATAGCCCATATAGCCGATATGTTTTTTGGCGATGCCGCCGATCAAGCCTTCATTCATCAAATCGCGCAAAGCGTCAATCGGAAAGACGACGTTGATGTCGCGGTCCGCGTCCGTGTGGTCATAATGATGATGAGAGACCATCAGCTCTGACGAATCAACGTCGAGCGGTATGACGCGATAGGTGAGATCGCCAAGCTCATTCGCCGTGTTGAAGGGTTCCTGGTCCTTGAGATGTACGCCGCCAGCCGTCACGATGGCGATGGTCGCTTTCGCCAACTCGCCGTCAAACGGCGTAAACGGGACGCATTTTCTTGAGATAGCCATGATTGAAATTCCCTTGATAATGTTTGCGGGCCGAAGCCTCGCGCCCCTCCACGGTCCGTGGAAGCGTCACGGTTTCGGCCCGCTGGCTTAAAAGGAGAGCCTCGAAGCGCTTCAGAGCTTGCGCAGCACTTCAAAGAGGTCTTCGTTGTCCGGTTGATCCGAGATGTCGTGAATGTCTTTATAGACGAGCTTGCCGTCCTTATCCACGATAAAGAGCGCGCGTTCGGAAATCCCTTCCTTATCTCTGTACGCGCCATACGCGCGGGCCACTTCGCCTTTCGGCTCGAAATCGCTCAGCAGATCGTAGGTCAGTCCGCCGAGACTTTTGGACCAGGCGGTGTTGCACGGGACGCTGTCAACTGATATGCCCAGCACGTGGGCATCATAGCCTTTAAAGCGTTCAAGGTCGGCCTCGTACGCAGGCATCTGCGCCGTTCAGACAGGCGTCCACGCCAGCGGGTAGAACGCCAGCACTACATTCTCGCGCCCGCGAAAATCCGAGAGCCGCACCTTCTTGCCCTTTTCCAGGTGGCTCGGCAGCTCGAAGTCCGGGGCCATCTCTCCAACTTCAGGCATAAAGAGATTTCCTCCTTCTCGAAGATGATTGTCGCTAAACAAATTTCTCAATCACAAAATCTGCCTCAAGTGTAATCCCCGCCCGCAGACGATTTCAAGGCTTTCAACGCAAAGGCACAAAGAGAGAAGAAAAACGTGATGACTAATAAGTCCTGAGTGCTGAGCATTGAGTTAAAAGAAAAGAATCTGTCTTTCTTTTCTCACTCAGCACTCAGCACTTTCTTTATGCTGACTTGGTGTTGGATAATCCGGACCTATGCAACAGAGTGTAACCATCTCTAAACGCGGGGCGGAGCGCGCGCGCAAGGGGCATCTGTGGATTTATCGCAGCGACGTGCGTCTGGCAGAGGGTGTGCAGGGCGGCTCAATCGTGCGCGTTGTGGACGAGCGGAAAAGGTTCGTAGGGGTCGCGCTGTGGAGCGACCTGTCGGAAATCTCTCTGCGGCTCTTGAGCCTGAGGGATGAAGCGATTGACCGCGATTGGTGGCTGGCGAAGCTGCGCACGGCTGCGGAGCGCAGGCGCACAATCGCGGCTAAGACAAATGCCTATCGTTTAGTCTATTCGGAAGGCGACCTGCTCTCGTCTTTGATCATAGATGTCTACGATAAGGTGATGGTCCTCCAGACGCTCTCTCAAGGGATGGACGCGCTCAAGGGGATGCTCGTCGAGTTGCTCGTCAAAGAGTTTGGGCCGCGCGCTATTGTCGAGCGCAACGACGTGCGCGTGCGCGAGCTTGAAGGGTTGGAGATGAGTACGGGCCTCTTGTACGGCAAGGCTCCGGGCGAGATAGAGATTATGCAGGATGGCTTGCGCTTTCTCGTCGCGCCGCTCGGAGGGCAAAAGACCGGCTCATTTTTGGACCAGCGAGAAAACCGCCTGGCCGCGCGCCGCCTGGCTCATGGGCGTGCTCTGGACTGTTTTACTTTCAACGGCGCGTTTGCGCTTCACCTGGCAAACGCCTGCGAGAGTGTGCTTGGACTGGACATCTCGGATGAAGCACTGGTGACGGCTCGCCGCAACGCAGAGCTAAACGGCGCGCACAACGTCAGCTTCGAGACGGCCAATGTCTTCGATGCCCTGCGCGAGCTGGAGGCGGCGGGCGAGCGTTTTCAAACCATAGTGCTTGACCCGCCGGCCTTTGCCAAGAATCGCGCCAGCGTGCAGGCAGCCGCGCGCGGCTATAAAGAGATTAACCTGCGCGCGCTCAAGCTGCTCGACGCGGGCGGCGTACTCGTCACCTGCACCTGCTCCTACCACATGCTGGAAGGGATGTTTCTGGACCTCCTCGCCGAAGCCGCCTCGGATGCGCGCCGCAGCATACAGCTCGTCGAAAAACGCATGCAGTCGAGCGACCATCCGGTGCTCATGGGCGTGCCGGAAACCTACTATCTAAAATGCTTCATCGTGCGCGTGATTGATTGAGAAATCCAAAGAGGATTTGAAAAACTTGAAGAGGCGGCTAATCCAGCTCGCAGGGTTTCTCGTAGAGCTGGACCTGTCCGCCTATAATCATGAGGGGCACACGCCGTTCTTCGATCCAGGGATACTGCTCCTGATAATCTCTGTAACGGTCGTTGGTAATCACCAGCGCATCATTCTGCGCGGCGATTTCGAGTACGAAATAATCTGCGTCGGTCCCCGCCGGAGTCTGCCGGACGGTCTGCTGCTGGATTAACTTTTCAAGCTGGTCCGGGTCGTCAATCCTGTGTTTTAAGCTGGCATCCACGATGATTATCGGGTCATAGCCTTTCTCTTCGAGAGCCTGCCGCACGGCTAACAGGTTAGAGACTTTCGGACAACCACCCTCTGAACACTCTTCGTAAGCGACGTTCGCGCCGTCCACCACGATTACCCTGCGTGTCATGAAACCCTCCTGAATCGTTCACCCAATCGTTAAAAGCCAGCCAGCCTGACGAACATTAATGCTTAACCCGACTGGACCACTTTCGTCATTCAAAGGCGAGGGTCGCGCGTGATGCTAGAGATGCGCGGCCGTGCTTTGGTCCGGCGGCCCTTAACCCGAGTGGCTTGCTCATGCCGCGCAGAGCTTGACCAGGCTGTCTTCCCAGTTCGGCTGCACTTCCTCGCCAAACATCTCACGCTCTTTTTGCCGACGGATGGCGCAAGCCCTGCGCAGCGCAGCCTCCTCGCCGTATTCGTCTATCGAAACCCACGCGCGTTTGAGCCTGCCAGGTTCCGGACTCCAGGTTATCTCGTAAACGTTGCGTGTGACGCGCACGCCTTGAGCCGTCTTGATGCGCTTGGTCTTGCGCTGCACGCCCATAAAGCCCGAGCTATTGCGTGGGTTGCGCGCGATGACCAGCCTGTCCGTGCGCGGCTTACCCAGCTCTCGCTCGGTCTCGTTACGATATTCGACGGCTCGCTCTAAAGCCTTCTCCTTGCCTCCATGCGTCTCATCGCTAAAGAACTTCGAGCGCGACGCGCCGTTGAATCTGACTCTGGCATACCAGCCGTGTGTTTTTCTGAGGGGTTGATCAATGCGACAGATACCCTTATGACCAGACTTCGACATAATGCTGCTTGTTTAGACTCTCCTCTTTCGTGAATGTATGTAAGAGAAATACAATTTAAGCGTGAGGACTGTCAAGCAGGCGCTCTCTTAACTTCGCCTGAGATGCTCTATGCAGACGGACGCCGCTCAGGACTAGCCCTTGAGCGATGGCAGATACCTGCTGCGTAGTATCTCCCTGTGATGCAGCTCGTGGCCCGCCAGCACATAGGCCAGAGCGCGCACGCTCATCTCGCTCCCATTCGCCAGACCCTTGCGCATCCAAGCCTCCGCATCCAAATGCCTGAATAGAAAAATATTGGACCGCCTGACGCTCTCAAACTCCTCTGCCAATTCGCCGAGCGGGTAATCATCGAATGAAGCATTAGCGATATAGTCATCCTGCTCATAGCCCGGGAGCGGCGTCCTGTCATTACGCGCAAAACGCAAAGCCCTGTAAGCAAAGATTCTCTCGGTATCTATCAAGTGACCGATTAACTCGCTGATGCTCCACTTGCCCTCTGCATAGCGAAAGCCCGCGCGCGTCTCGGGAATGCTCCGCACAAGAGCGAGCGTCTCATCCAGTTGCTTGCCGAGCACAGAGAGTATCTCGCCATCAGGAACGAGCGAGATATATTTTTCGTAGTACGGCAGATATTCCGTTTTATCAGGCTTGCCGATAGTTAAGTTCATCATCTCAAAAACCTCCTCCGCAGGCCAAGAGCATCACAGCCCTGCTGTCGCAGAGCTTGCGGCTCGACCGGCTTCACGGGATGCTTGAAGGCGTTCAGCTTTTAGCTCACGGGCGTGCTATTGCGCGCGGTTTCGGCGAGGCGCTTGGCTTCGGGGAGGGCATCCAGGGCGCGTAGGATTTGTGGATCGCTATCGAGCAGAACGCGTGTGCCCATGTCGCCCGAAAAGGCCGCCGTGACGATCTCTTCGCGCAGCCGCAGCTTGACGAAATCCAGTTCCTCTTCGAGCTGCGCGGGCTGTAGCCCGAGGTTCGCGTCGCGCTTGAGGAAATTGCGAAAGGCTTCGAGGACGCGGTCCGTGATGGGATAGTCGGTCGGGCGCGGGTTGTGCTTGGGGTCAACCTTCTCAACGCGGTAGCTTTCGAGGCCGGGAATCTGCCCTGCGGCCAGCTCGCGCGTGAAGTAGAAGGCGGCTTCGGCCACACGCTGGCGCAAGGGGGTGGCTGCGATGGGCTTGATCTCTATGTCTGGCGTGATGCCGCCGCCGCCGTAGAAGACGCGCCCGGCTGCCGTCTTGACGGCTGGACCAGTCGGGTGCGGCGTAGGCGTCGGCGAGGGAACTGCGCTCAAGGGTTGCTGCGCGGGCTGAGACGGGCGAGCGCCTCGTGTTTCTTCGGCCTGATCGTGGCGGACGTAATAATCGTAGAAGGAGCCGTTGGAATAATCGCGTTGGAGCGAGCGCCCGTAAGGCGTGTAGTAACGCGCGGTCGTGAGCGTCAGGCCCGTGCCGAAGGGGAGCTGGAAGACGCGCTGGACCAGCCCCTTGCCAAAACTGGTTTCGCCGACGACGAGGCCGCGCCCGTAATCCTGTATCGCGCCCGCGACGATTTCTGAAGCAGAGGCCGTGTTGCGGCTGATGAGGACGACGAGCGGGTCATCTGTCGGGTCGGTTCCCTTCGAGCGATGAACGATCTCCTGCTCCTGGTCTCGCCCGCGGACGGAAACGACCGTCTGGCCGCGAGGCAGGAATTCGCTCGTCACATCAATAGCCTGGTCCAGCAGCCCGCCCGGGTTGCCGCGCAGGTCCAGTATGATCTGGCGCATACCCTGCGCCTTGAGCGCTTCTATGGCATCGTGCAGCTCGTCGCCGGTCGTCTGTTGAAAGCCGCCGTTCAAGCCTATATAGCCAGTGCCGGGGCGGATCATAAAGGAGTTGCGAATGGAGGGGAGGGGGACAGCCTCGCGGACGATGTTCAGGTAGACGGGAGCTTCTGAGCCTGCACGCTCAAGCTTGAGCCTGACGGACTCGCCGCGCTCGCCGCGCACGTTCTTGGAGACCTGCTCGCTGGTCCAATCACGTGAATCTTTACCGTTGACCTCGACGATGCGGTCGCCGTAGCGCAGACCCGCGCGCGCAGCCGGTGTGCCTTCGATGACAGACTGTACATAAACGCCGTCGCGGTGCTGTAGAATCGTAATCCCGATGCCTATAAAGCGCGAGCCTTGATCCTCTTTGAGCTTGGTAAACTCCGCCTGCGGGAAGAAGGTCGAATGCGGGTCGAGCGTTTGCAGCATCCCCTGTATGGCGGCCTGCGTGGCCTTCTCATAATCTATCTCTCCGGCGTAGTTGGTCGAGACGAACTGAAGGGCTTCGCGGTAATCGCCCTCTATATTGCCGGGCGTGCTCGGCCTGCTCGCGGTCTTCTGCGGCCTCTCTGCGCGCATGTTGCGCGCGACAGTGCCGCCGACAATCGTCGCCGCCAGAATGATGATGATGGCAAAGATGCCGAACCTTCTGCTCATGCTCATGACTGCCTCAACTGCTGGTCCAACCCGTGTCTCTCGCCGCGCGTGCGGCTGCCATCAAATATAGCACACCGGGACGCCCGCCGCCGAAAGCAGGCCAGCGCCCCGCGCCCTGTGTTATATTCGTCAATAGCGCATCGAGGGTGGACCAAACCCTTCTTTCTATTCACGCGTTGACGATTCACGATTAGCGATTCATGGTTGACTATTTGACGATTCACACTTGACGAAAATGTCCTTATCCCTCTCCGTCATCATTCCGGCTTTTAATGAAGCGGCACGCATCGGAAAGACGCTGCCCGTCATCTTCGATTATCTCAACTCGCAAGCTTATGAGAGCGAAGTCATCGTCGTTGACGACGGCTCAAGCGATGAGACGGTCGCCATTGCCGAAAAACATCTGGGACATACTGGGCGAGCGAAAGCGAGCATCATCCGGCAGCCGCGCAATCATGGCAAGGGCTACGCCGTGCGCACAGGGCTGCTCTCGGCGCGATCGCCAATCGCGCTCTTTTCAGATGCGGACCTTTCAACGCCCATCACGGAAATTCCCAAGCTCCTGAAGGCGATTGAGCAAGATGACTGCGATCTGGCTTTCGGCTCGCGCGCGCTGGACCGGAATCTGATCGGCGTGCATCAACCCTGGCGGCGCGAGCAGGGCGGCAAGTTCTTCAATCTCGTCGTGCGGCTGGCAACGGGCCTGCCTTTCTGGGATACGCAGTGCGGCTTCAAGGCTTTTCGCCTGAGCACCTGCCGACCCATTATCGAAGCCGCCACGATTGAACGCTTCGGCTTCGATGTGGAATATCTCTACGTGGCCCATCTCGCGGGGTTGCGTCTCAAGGAGGTCGCCGTCCGCTGGGATCACAACGACGGCAGCAAGCTCAGCGTCGTACATGACAGCCTGCGCGCCTTTAACGAGATTCGCTTGATTCGTCAACAGGTCCAGCGCGGCGTCTATGCTCAGGCCATAGAGTTGGCCCGCGCCGCCATGCTTGAGCGACACGAGGCCAGCGCGGCTTCGCCCGAAGCCGTCGAAACAGACGGCTCGCCAAAACTCTTCAGCGAACTCGCGGATCGTTAACGCGTGAATAGAAAAGAGCACTCTTCTCTATTCACGCGTTGACGATTAAAGATTTACTGTTTGAGGTAAATATGACTGCGCGACTCAATGTCAATATAGACCATGTGGCGACTGTGCGGCAGGCGCGGCGCGCGCCGGAGCCGAGCGTCGTCGCGGCTGCGATGGCCTGCGAATTGGCCGGAGCCGACGGCATCACGATTCATCTCAGGGGAGACCGCCGCCACATACAGGATAAAGACCTTCACACTCTGAGGCAGGTGGTGACGACCTATCTCAACCTGGAGATGGCCGCCACTGAAGAGATGATGAAGATGGCGCTCGAGACCATGCCGGACGCCGTGACGCTGGTCGCCGAGAATCCGAATGAGATTACGACCGAAGGCGGGCTGGACGTGCGCGGTAATCTCTCGCTCGTGCGCGCGGCTGTCCATAAATTGCGCGAAGGCGGCATCATCGCCAGCCTCTTTATAGACCCAGAGCCGCACCAGATAGAGGCCGCGCATGAAGTCGGCGCGCACCAGATAGAGCTTTGCACGGCTGAGTATGCAGACTCCACGCTTGGCGCGCGACACTCTCATCCTGAAAGCGCCGCGCGCACCTCTCTCGAACTGCGCCGCCTGCATGAAGCCGCCGCGCTCGCCGCGCAATACGGGCTGCGCATCGCCGCCGGTCACGGCCTCACCTTCCGCAACATCGGAGCGGTCGCTTCAATCCAGGAAATCACAGAATTCAACATCGGCCACAACATCATCTCGCGCTCCATCTTCGTCGGATTGGACCAGGCCGTGCGCGAAATGCGCGAGGCGATTAAGGCTGGGATTTAAGCCGTGCGAGAGCACAAAAATGCCTGGAGCGATTAGATGATAAGCGGCTCCCGATCCGCTCCTCGCCCGCTCGCTCCAGGCTCTTTTCGGCCAGTCAAAAGTCCGACCGAAACTCAATCAGCTTTGACTGATTAACTGACCTCTTCCTCATCAGCTTGCCAGCAGATCGCGTTGCTGCTGTTGGAAGGCTATCCCCAGGTGCTTGTAGGCGGCGCGTGTGGCGACGCGACCGCGCGGCGTGCGGTTGAGAAAGCCTATCTGAATCAGATAAGGCTCTATGATCTCTTCGATTGACTCGCGCTCTTCGCTGATCGAGGCCGAGATAGTCCCGACTCCTACCGGGCCGCCGTCAAACTTTTCGATAATCACGCTCAAGAGTTTCCGGTCCACTTCGTCCAAGCCGAAGCGGTCCACTTCCATCTCATCGAGAGCGCGTCGCGCCAGCTCCTGCGTGACGCGTCCATCCGCGAGGACCTCCGCATAATCGCGCACGCGGCGCAATAGCCGATTGGCTATACGCGGTGTGCCGCGAGCACGGCGTGAAATCTCTGTTGCGCCGCTGGCCTCAATCTCTACAGAAAGGATTTCCGCCGAGCGATGGATGATGATTTCCAGTTCCTGCTGCGAATAGAAATCAAGGTGCTGGACGATGCCGAAGCGACCACGCAGGGGCGCTGTAATCATGCCTGCGCGCGTCGTCGCGCCGATGAGCGTGAATTTCGGCAATTCGAGTTTGATAGAGCGCGCGGCTGTGCCCTGTCCGATCATCAGGTCGAGCTGGTAATCCTCCATCGCCGGATAGAGCACCTCTTCGATTTGCGGCTTGAGGCGATGAATCTCATCTATAAAGAGCACCTCGCCTTCCTGCAAATTCGTGAGCAGGGCCGCGAGGTCGCCGCCGCGCTCGATGGCGGGCGCGCTGACGCTCTTTAAGGGAGCTTCCATCTCGGCGGCGATGATGTTGGCGAGCGTCGTCTTGCCCAGACCCGGCGGCCCGCTGAAAAGCACGTGGTCCAGCGCCTCGCGGCGTGCGAGCGCGGCCTTGATAAAGATTTTGAGATTGCTCGTGACCTTCGTCTGCCCTATATACTCGTTCAGGCGGCGCGGTCTCAAGCTCGGCTCTGCCTGTATGTCTTCGGGCGTCGCCGTGCCCGCAACAGGGCGCGGCTCACCCGCCGGACTAATCTGTGCGCTGGACTGTGACATTGATTAAAACCCCTTCTGACGGTCTAACTCGGTTGCTCAAGACTTGAGGATTATACCGCGTTTGGGCCGCTGTTTCAAGCGTGAAACAAAGCGAAAAAGAGAGAACCGCCGAGAGCTGGGAGGGATTTCCTTTGCGCTCCGGGCGGTCTTTTTTGTGCTTCGGCGTTTGAGGTTTTTAAGGTCCGTGCAATCAGCGTTGAATCAGGCCGGAGGCCAGTTGGAGGCGTGTCACGGAGCGTTCGAGCTTGGCGCGTGCGACCTCGAAATCTTCCTCCGTGCCGGTGAAGGCGCTGAGGGTCTTTTCGGCACGCTCGCGCGCGATGCGTGCACGCGCGGCGTCAATCTCTTCGGGCCATTCGGCAATCTCGGCGAGGACCGAAACCTTATCCTGATTGACCTCGACGAACCCTCCGGAGACATGCATACGCCGTGTCGTGCCGTTTTGCGTGTAAGAGAGTATGCCTGTCTGGAGTTGAGAGATGAGCGGCGTGTGGCCGGGCAGGATACCCATCTCTCCATTCAAGCCAGGGACGTACACTTCGTCCACGCTCTCCGAAAAGACTCGGCGCTCTGGCGTCACTACCTCAAGTTGTAACTGTTCAGCCATGATTCAAATCTTACGCTGCTGCGGCTATGGTCTGCGCTCTTTCCCTGGCTTCTTCGATGGTGCCGACCATGTAGAAAGCCTGTTCGGGCAGATCGTCGTGCTTGCCGTCAACGATCTCGCGGAAGCCTTTAATCGTCTCTTCGAGCTTGACGTATTTGCCTTTGAGACCCGTGAACTGTTCGGCCACGAAGAAGGGTTGAGAGAAGAAGCGTTGAACTTTGCGCGCACGCGCGACGATCTGCTTGTCTTCGTCCGACAGCTCGTCCAGGCCCAGAATAGCGATGATGTCTTGCAGGTCTTTATAACGCTGTAGGATGCGTTTGACATCCTGCGCCGTGTTGTAATGGTCTGCGCCTAGAATGCGCGGGTCCAGAATGCGCGAAGAGGAAGTGAGCGGGTCCACAGCCGGATAGATGCCAAGCTCTACAATCTGGCGCGAGAGGGCCGTCACCGCGTCCAGGTGCGCGAAGGTCGTCGCCGGAGCGGGGTCCGTGTAATCGTCCGCCGGAACATAAACGGCCTGAATCGAAGTGATCGAGCCGGTCTTGGTCGAAGTGATGCGCTCCTGCATCTCGCCCATCTCGGTCGCCAGGTTCGGCTGGTAGCCGACCGCCGAAGGCATCCGGCCCAGCAGAGCCGAGACTTCAGAGCCTGCCTGCGTAAAGCGAAAGATGTTGTCCACGAAGAGGAGCACGTCTAGACCCTGGTCGCGGAAGTGTTCGGCGACCGTGAGGCCGGAGAGAGCCACGCGCAGACGCGCGCCCGGAGGCTCTGTCATCTGCCCGTAGACGAGCGCCACCTTCGATTCCCTGATGGCCTTCATATCCACCTTGGTCATATCGAACGTGCCCGTCTCTTCCAGGTTGTCGTAGAAGCTCTTGCCAAAGTTGATAACCTTCGACTCGACCATCTCGCGCAGCAGGTCGTTGCCTTCGCGCGTCCGCTCGCCCACCCCTGCGAAGACCGAAAAGCCCGCGCGCGCCTTGGCGATGTTGTTAATCAGCTCCATGACGATGACCGTCTTGCCGACGCCTGCGCCGCCGAAGAGACCGATCTTGCCGCCGCGCAGGAAGGGCTGAATCAGGTCAATGACCTTGATGCCGGTCTCGAACATCTGCAATTCGGTTGACTGTTCGTCGAAGTCCGGCGCATGACGATGAATCGGAGAACGCTTCTCGGCATTGACCGGACCAAGATTGTCCACAGGCTCGCCGACGACGTTGAGCACGCGGCCCAGCGTGGCCTCGCCGACGGGAACGCTGATTGGACCACCCGTGTCAATCGCCATCATCCCGCGCACCATGCCGTCCGTCGGCTGCATAGAGACCGTGCGCACGCGGCCCTCGCCCAGATGCTGCTGGACTTCGCAGATGACATCAATCTGGGTCGGCACGTCGAAGCCTTCGGAGACGATGCGCAGCGCCTGGTAAATCGGAGGGAGATGCCCCGTTTCAAATTCTACGTCCACGACTGGACCAATAATCTGCACGACGCGGCCCAGCTCGTGACCGTCGCCACCCACATTTCCATTAGGCGTAACCATACTTATTTGATAACTCCTCTGAGATAGCCTCTACAGGCGAAAAAATTGGCAGGTTTTAGAGCCACACAAGATAACATATCGCTTATCTCTATTCAAAGCGCGCTTATCGCCCAGGGCATCCAGCTATACGCTCTCGCCGCCCTGTTCCTCCGGGCTGGCAATCAGCTTGCGGACTCTCTCTTTCTCAATCGTGGCCCACTCTACTTGTCTTTCGGCATATTCCTTCAAATCGTGATGACCGCCTTCCGCCGAATCAACCTCCGCCTCAAGCATGTAGGGCTTTTCGCTCCAGTAGGCGATAAACGTATCGAGCGCCGAGATAGCCTTCCGGCCCAGCTCAATAGGGTCTGAGCCGGGCCTTTCCCTGGCATCATCGAACTCTTGCAGGCTGCTTTGAGCTTTCAGTTGTAGCTCGTCATCCGTCATCGCTGCCTCCTTAAAAACCGGAAACGGTTTTATCTTCCAGCGGCTGTCAATTCCCTGACGATCTCCTCTGCGCCGTAAACACTGCGCAGGGCTTCGAGCATCCCGCGCGAATCAACGCCGATGTTGCGCTTTTGCGTCTCGTCGTAAATAAAGTTGCCGACGAGGCCGTGTATGTTTCTGTCGAAATTCAACCCGACGAGTTCTGCGCGGCGGTTGATGATAGGAGAGCCGCTATTGCCGCCGATGGTGTCGGCTGTGGTCACAAAGTCGAAGGGCGTGCGCAGGTTGATGGCAGACCTTTTACTGGTCCAGCGTTCGGGCAGATTGTAGGGAGACTTGTGATTGTGCTCGGCTGCGCGCTGGAAGAGTCCAGCGAAGTTGGTAAAGGGCGAGATCGGTTTGCCGTTCTCCTCGTAACCTTTGACGACGCCGTAAGAGAGGCGCAGGGTGAAGGTCGCGTCCGGGTAGAGCTTTGTGCCTTCGAGGTCGAAGAGCGCGCGCGCAATCTTCGCGTAACTGGCTCGCTCTATACCGGACACTTCATCCTCATAACGCTTGCGCACGGCCCTCGCTTCAGGGTCAATCGAGCGGGCCAGCGCGATCATCGGGTCATCGGACTGCTCTATCATCGTTTGCCCGCCGGCGGCGAGCTGTTTGCGAAATTCGACAGTCTTCAATTTCGTTCCGTCAATCAATTCGGCGGCGCGCGCTTCCGGCGTTTTGCCATTGAGCACGCGGCGCACGAGCGGGTGGTCCGCGCCCATCTCTTCGCGCATAAAGGCGAGCGAGTCTGCGAGCTTGAGTTTCTCGAACTCGTCATAAATCGGGGCGGGCGAAAAAAGGTCCAGTTCGAGAGAGGCGCGGCGGGCATCTGTAAATTCCGGCAGCCGCTCAGGGTTAGGTTTGCCGCCCTCTATGCCGAGCCGGACCAGCGTGCGCGCCAGACTAAAGAGCCTTGAGTTAAAGCCCCATCCCGAATCAAGAAATCTACGCTCACGCTCATAGCTCTTTAACCCCTGGTAGGCTCTGGCGATGTTTTCCCAGGCATCGCCGTAGGCCCGCTGCTTCTTCGGGTCGGCTGCGACCGACGAGCGCAGAGACTCCTCCGTCTTCGCCTTGCGCGCCATAATCGCCCTGTTTTGCAGCCCCGCAGACTGGCCGCGATAATTCTTCAGGCTATTCTCGATGCTGACCAGTTCCGTGCGGGCGAGCCGCGACTGTTCTTCTCCGAGCGCGGAGTAACGCTGAAGAAGCGCACGCCTGCGCTCAAGATTTTTAATCAGGAGCGGAAGGCCGGTCTCGCGCAGGAAGTCCAGATGAGCGCCCGTGTTGAGCCGCTGCGTTGTGCCTGGATTGCCGGAGACGAAGACCAGCTCGCCAGCTTTTGGTCCAGCCGTGGACCACTTGAAATAGTCGCTGACCCGCAAGGGTTGGTCGTTCTCGTAGACGCGGAAGAGGGCCATGTCCAGGCAGTAGCGCGGGAAGTTAAAGTTGTCTGGGTCGCCGCCAAAGGCCGCGATCTCTTCTTCGGGCGCGAAGACTATGCGGACATCCGTGAATCTCTTATAGCGATAAAGATTGTACTGCCCGCCCTGGTAGAGCGTGACGACATCGGATCGCAGCCCCGTTGCCTTCTTCGATTCATCTTCGATGGCGCTGATGGCTTTGCGGCGAGCCTCGTTGGCTTGCCCGGCTGGCATGGCGTCCGTCACGGCAGCATTCACGCGCGCCGTCACGTCCTCTATGCTGATGAGCTGGTTCAGCTCCAGGTCCGGCGCTTTCAACTCTTCAGCGCGCGTGCGCGCGAGGAATCCCTGCTTGATAAAGTCTCTCTCCGGCGTGCTCAATTTCGAGAGCGTGTCGGCGGCGATGTGATGGTTGGTCAGGACCAGCCCGTCGGGTGAGACGAAAGAGCCAGAGCCTCCGTTGTTGAAGCGGACGGAAGCCAGTTGCACTTTCTTGAGCCAGGCGTCAGTAATCTCAAAGCCGTAGCGCCGCTTAATCTCTGCCCGCGGCACATTGTTAAAGGGCCACATCCCTTCGTCTGCGCGCGCCTTAGTGTTGAGCAGGGTCGAAAGGGTCAGGAGCGCGACGAGAAAGCTAGTCAGCAGTTGTTTGAATTTCATCATCTCTTCCCCAAGTCTCTTTAAACGGTTGGTCCTATTCATCCTCGCCCGGACGAAATTCGCCGTCGTCAATACGAATCTTCATGCTACGCAGAGTGTGCAGGTCTTCGTCGGTCAATTCCAGCACGGCTGCCGCGTCCATGGCTTCCGCGTCAACCTGCTCAAGCGCGCGCAGGCCGATTTCCAGCCGCAGCGTCAGCTCCATCTCGTAGCCAGCCTCGCGCAGACGCTCTATGGCCGCGGCCACCTGCGACGAATCTTCAACCGCAGAGTTAATCGCAGAGCCTAGCTCCTGTACGATCTCCTTGGTTTTATCGTTAAGCTCCAACTGAATTATGTAATCCTCTTCGATTTCGGCGGCACAAGATGAATGCTGTGCGATTGATGCTAAGCGAGACGGACGCCGCAGGTCAATCAAGCCGCGAAGAAGAGCGGGCAATGATAATTTCTGAAGTGTGCGCGGCTTGAATCTGTGGACCAGTTACGGAGCGCTCGCAGCCGTCCTGGGCTTATTGTTCGAGGGCTTTTCCGTGCGCAGAAAGTCTATGCCGGCGGCCTCCGAGGCGACATCAACGGTGGCGACCGTTTTCAATGCCGTGAGGTCTATGATTTCAACCGTGCCCGGCTCTGAGCCTATGCCCTCGACGGAGATGAAGGCGTAGCGATTGTCGGGCGAGACGACCGCGCCGTGCAGCACCTTGCGTTTAGTCTTGAGGCGGGCCAGCTCCTTGCCCGTCTTTAAATCGAAGATGGAGACCGATTGGTCGCGCTTATTCGTGGCGATGAGCCGTTCGTCTCCGGTGAGCGCGAGGTTGTAAACGCCCGCGCCCGCAGCGATGCGCCGTTTGAGCTTCCAGGCCGCCGTATCAATTTCGACAATCTCGCTGGACTTATTGCACGCGACATAAACGGACGAGCCGTCCTGCGAGGGCTGCGCCCAGGTCGGAGAGCATGAGATGTCACCTGCCTTCGGCATCTCCATCCCGTGCCCGCCCGCGTCGTGCTTCTGCGCCGGACCACCCATCTGCATACCGGCCATCTGCCCCGCAACTTTCGGCGCGCCCGGGAGTCCGGCTTCCGCTCCTTTGGTCAGGATAAAATGGCGCGAGGCTTTGAGGGTGCGCGTGTCAATCTCGACGAGCATATCGTCCATCATGCAGGCGGAATAATGCTTTGTGCCCTGCGGGTTGAGACGCGAGCCATGAGGCATCGTGCAGGTCTGTATGCGCGCAATCTCGGCCATTGGTCCAGTCGCCACGACCGAGACGGAAGAGGGAATCATATCGCCGTGCAGGTTGAAGTTGACGACATAGATAAACTGGCCGTCGGGCGAGACATCCATCGTCGCGGGAAAGAGTCCGAGCGGGACGCGACCGATGACCGCATCATCCGCCGCCCTGTATTTCCAGACAGAGCCGTTGGGCCTGCCGTGCGCCAGCGAGACATAATAAAACTGCTTATCGGGCGAGATGGCTATGCCGTGCGGGCCGTCCAAATCCGTAGGCATGCTGCCCGTCTCAAAGTCGTGGTCCACACGCGCGCCAGCCGGACCAAAACGCACGAGCGCGATTCTGTCAGCCGATTCCGAAAGGACGTAGACCAGATAATCATCTGCGGGCGGACGCTGCGCCAGCGCCTGCGAAGAGAAGGCCGCGCAGCAGAAGATGAAGAGCAGGCTGGCTCTCGTGAAACGGCTGGCTCTGTCTTGCGTTAAGGCTCGCATCAACTCAAGGTTTCTCCGGTGGTAGGTCCGTCTCGTCAACATCTTCTATGATTTTTACTTCAGCGCCAAACTTCTGGTAGTTGCGAAAGCGTATCTCGTTGCGATCCTGAATGGGCCGCCCCTGCTGTATGTAGCTCATCCTGACTTCCGCGAGCGACGGCAGAAGATACTGGCGCTCGTTAATCGTCACCCAATCATAATCAATCGAAACGCTCGCCGCAGTGATGGGAAAGCCGGGCGCAGGCTCAGGCACATACTCGAAGCGCAAGACCCTGTAATTCTCCCGGTCAATCCAGACTCTTCCATGATAGGCGGCGATGGTTCGCTGCTCGCCGCTCTTTAAGCGGAGCTGTGAATTCTCTTTCCTGACTTGAAACTCGTAGACGAGAGCGCGTCGCCCGCGCAGCAAATCCGTGTCCGTCAATTTGAAGACGGTCTGCGTCTGGTCCGCGAAGAGTTCGGAGAGGATGGAAACGTATTCGCCTGCGGAAGTCGAGCCGCCGACCACATCCGTATAGTTCTGGCCTTCATGCACGTCCTTGCTCGGCGGGAGACCGTTGACGGCAATCAGCCTGTATTGCTCGCCCATGCTGGCACGGTAGCTCACCGCGAGCGTCAGGCGGTCAGCAGGAATCCAGTTGTTCGTCTGGCCGAGAGCATAGGAACGGGTAATCTGTTGTTTGACGATGAAATCCGGCATGGCTGCGGCGGCGGCGAGCGTGGCTGTTTTGGACCTCAAGAGTAGCTCGCGCCATTCCGTTTCGGCGGGGAGCGCGGAAGCCTTCGGGTTGAGCCTGCGCCGCTCTGCCTCTTCGAGCGTGCGGCGAAGCAGAGGGTCATTGCCGCTCTTACTGGCGACCACCCCGCGCATCCCATCCGTCAAAGCGAAGCCAATCCCGCGCCTGCGTATCTGCTCGACCACTTCATCGCGCTTCTCGGGATTTTTCGGCAACTGGTAAACGAGCCGGACCAGTTCCTGGCTGCTGAGCGGAGCTTCGTTGGTTTGCGCGCGGACGGGAATAAAAGAGAGGGGTAAGAGCGCGACGAGCGCGAAAAGGATGAGCCTGGGTCTCTGTAAATTTCGGGGCATCGGATAATTCACTTTCAATAACTAAAAGGCTGACCTGAAAAAGCTGGATGCGACCCCGCGCGGCGTAGGTTGTCCGGCTTTTCTGAAACTACAGGTTAACGGAAAAGAGGGAAAGTCGAAAGCCTCGGTAAATAGCGGCGCAAAATCAGCCACAGAGACACGGAGACACAGAGAAGATAAATTAGAGAGCAGATAAAAGAGGCTGTAAGAAGAGTCTTTAACACCTCTTTCCTTCTTATCCTCTGTCCCTCTCTGTGTCTCTGTGCCTGCGGTGGCTTCTTCCGGGTTTGAAATGCTCAAGCGTCAATTTCGACACAGAAATGCTCCATCGCGTTTTTCAGGATGCGGACGCATTGATGGAGTTCATCAATGGGGACGAACTCGTCCGTCCTGTGCGCGACCTGTATATTTCCCGGACCGAGGACGACCGCCTCCGCGCCAAGCTCTATCATCTGCGGCGCTTCCGTCCCGAAGGCAATCGTCCCCGACTCCTGCCCCGTAACCTCTTCGAGCAGCCGCACGAGCCTGGAATCCGCGCTCGTCTCCATCCCTTCGTCGGTGCGTATGACCTCAAGCTGGCAGTCGAAATCCGCATCCCGCGAGCGCTCTTCTTCAATCGCCGCGCGTAATAGGTCCAGCACATATTCGGCGCGCTGCCCGGGCACGGGCCGCCATTCGAGCGTCAAGCTGCACTGGCCCGCGATGATATTCTTCGCCGTGCCTCCATTAATCAATCCGACATTGAGGGTCGTGTAAGGCGGCTCGAAGGCTTCCTGCCTGTCCTTCGTCTTCAGCTCTTCGGCTATCGCTTCAAGCCTTCGGACGAGACGCGCAGCGCGAAAGATCGCGGATGCGCCGAGCGACGGATACGCGCTGTGTCCCTCGCGCCCGCGCACAGTAATCTCCGCCAGGCAGTATCCTTTTCCGGCGCGCATGGGCCTGAGGGAGGTCGGTTCGCCGACGATGCTATAACGCACGCTGAGCGCGCGAGCTTCCACCAGCCGCTTTGCGCCGAAGCACCCGACTTCCTCATCGGCGGTCAGGACCAGCGCCAGCGTGCGACGCAGCCGTGCCGCCCCAATCTCTTCAAACGCGGTCAGCGCGGCAGCGATAAAGCCCTTGGTATCACAAGCGCCGCGCGCGTAAAGCCTGCCCTCGCGCTCCGTCAGGCTCAGCGCACTGGTCCAGCTCGGAGAATAAGGCACAGTGTCCGTGTGGCCCACTAAGGCCAACTCCGCCTCTATCGCTGCCGCGTCAAACTGTTCCGAGGACGGCCCGGCGAAGGCGACCATGTTGAGCTTCTCAGTCCCGCGTGCGTCCGTGTAAGGAAAGAGCTTGATCTTCATCCCCGAGGACTCGCAGCGCGAAGCTATCAGGTCGATGATTTCAATATTTGAATTTGATGATACCGAATCAATACTAACCAGCTTCGATAATGTTTCTTCTACTGTCATAGCCCATCCTTGTCGCGGCGCGATAAAAAACTACGGTCTAGACCGGTGTTCAAATCAAAATTGTAGGGGCAGGTACAAGACCTCCCCCTACAAGCATGTTCTTTCAACTCCATAATCTCTTTTGCAGCGCCTTGAACCGCTCGACAATCTCCGGCTGCGAAGGATGCCGCCCGTCTTCTATCAAGCGTCTGCCGCCGACGCACACATCGCGTATGGCCGTGCGCTCAAGCGAGAAGAGAATTGAGGCGAGCAGGTCATCCGCGCCGGCACCGGCGATTGAAGGGTCTTCCAGATCAACCGTGAAAAAGTCTGCCGGTCTTCCTGTTTCGAGCGCGCCGCCGCGAGCGCCTATGCTCATAGCGCCGCCAACAGTCGCGCAGGCGAAGAGACGCGCGGCCAGGGCCTCAGCCGATTCATCTTCAACCGGAGCGAGCACTGCGCGTTCCATTCTTTCGAGCCGCAGATGAAGCTCCAACTCGCGTGCGTCCTCAAGCAGGTCAATCTGCGTCTGGCTGTCTGTGCCGAGCGCAAGCTGGCAGCCTCTCTCTAAAAACGGCTCTGCGTGCGAAAAGATGCCGTCGCCCAGATTGCGCTCGGTCGTCGGGCAGACACAGGCGCGCGCACCCGTTGCTGCCATCCGCTGCGCCTCTTCCCGCGTGATGTGTATGGCATGAACGGCTGTCAAATGCTCGTCGAGCAGACCCAGATTTTCGAGCAGCCCGACGGGCGTGCGGCCATGCTCTGCAAGGCAGGCGGAGACTTCCGCAGGCTGCTCCGCGACGTGTATGTGGACCGGAAAGCTCCGGCTCGCGCCAGACTTGAATCGCGCTATCTCTTGCAGGTAATCGAGAGGGAGGGCGCGCACGCTATGAAGCGCTATACCCGCCCAGGCGCTCGACGCATCATGCTTTCGCAAGTGCTGGTCCAATCCGAGAAGATTTTCCAGATAGGCATCCGCACGCGTCTCTATAAATCGTAGCTGCACGGGGTCCGGCGCGGCATCGTGGCCCGCGCGCGCATAGGCCACGCGCAGCAGGGCTATCCTCAGACCCACATCAAGCGCGGCGCGGATGACCTCTTTTGCCAGCAGATTCGGGTCCTCAAAGGGCGCGCCGCCCGGCGCATGATGAAGATAGTGAAACTCTCCGACCGCAGTGATGCCCGCCAGCGCCATCTCCATAAAGGCCATCCGCGAGGCATCGTAAATGTCCTCCGGCGTCAGCCGCCCGGCGGCGCTATACATCAGCTCGCGCCAGCTCCAGAAGGAATCATGCGCCCTCGTCCGCCGCTCAGTGCGCCCGCGTATGACGCGCTGGAAGGCGTGCGAATGTGCGTTGACGAGGCCCGGCAGCATCGCTCTGCCCTTGAGCCGGACCACTTTCTCAAAGCCTTCAGGCTCGCGCGTCAGACCGGCGATACTGCCGCCGGCATCGCAGACGAGCGCCAGCCCGCTCTCGAATTTAGTGCCCGTATAAAGAAGGTCAGGCAGCCATGCTGTTCTCTCAAAGGAAGGGTCGCTCAACTTAAAGGGCCTTTCAGTCGTGGGGCGTTCAAGGCCGCGCTCAAGGCGCGCGAGTGCCCGCTAACCCGACCGGCATTCATCGCTTTAGTCTTTGTGCAGCATACCGAAAATAATATAGCACGGTTATTCCCGACCGAATTTCGTGAGAAATTAGTGAGCAGCTTGGCATCAGGCGCGGGCATCTAACGAAGCGTGAGTATCAATCCCGCTAATCTCAAGACTTACGCTCGTTTTGCGCGGCAGCACGCGCGCCGTTTTATCGGAGAGCGTCTGCGCGAATCTCGCAAGCCCATCCCGCCTGCCCCGCAGAGGCCGCAGCCCGAGAGCTGGAGCGATGAGCATTTGACCGTCGCCTGGCTCGGTCACGCCACGGTCCTGATAAACTTTTACGGCACATGGCTATTGACAGACCCTGCCTTGCGCTCGCACATCGGCGTTAATCTGGCGGGGATGACTATCGGCCCGCGCCGTCTGGTCCAGCCCGCGCTCAAGATTAAAGAGCTGCCACGGTTGGATGCCGTGCTCGTTTCACACTCTCATATGGACCACTGCGACCTGGGCACGCTCCGCCGCCTGCCGCGCTCAATCCATGCGGTCGTGCAGAAGGGCAACAGCGACCTTGTGCGCCGCTTCAAGCAGGCGAGCGAGCTTTCGTGGGACGAGTCCGTAGAGGTCAAGGGAGCGCGTATAGAGGCCATAGAGGTCAACCACTGGGGCGCGAGAAAGTTGACGGACAGGCACAGGGGTTATGGCGGATTTCTGGTCCAGAAGAACGGGCGCGCTCTGGTTTTCGGCGGCGATACGGCTTACACCAAGGCCTTCGCCTCCCTGCGCCAGCGCGTTCCGATTGACCTCGCCATCCTCCCCATAGGCGCTTACAATCCTTATATCTACGCGCACGCCAGCCCCGAGCAATCCTGGACCATGATGCGCGAGATGGGCGCGAGGTTTATCCTGCCCATACACCATTCGACCTTTCGACTGAGCCGCGAACCTGTGCAGGAACCCATCATCCGCCTGCTCACGATAGCGGGGAGCGAGCGCCGTCGCGTCGCCCTCACGGAACCCGGTCAGACCTGGACGCTGGAAGAGCAGCGATAAGTTCGTGCCAGCTCTCAAGTGATGAAGGACAAGCTATTGACTCATCGCTCTTGAATCAGCCTCTCAATCAATAGCCTGTCCTTTATCCTTTATTCTTCCCACGACATCGTTTCTTCTCTCCTTGCTCTTGGCCCGCGGCCTGTGAGAAATTGTTGGCTCTCGCGCCTCACGTAATTTCATCAAAGGAGAATCCAGATTGCCTCAGAGTCGTAAGAGAAAGACTGCCAGAAGAAGAAATCCGAAGAGCGGGATGGGCGCTGTCCGGGGCGCTCATGGCGGCGCGTCTGGCCGCAATACGACGAGAGTCATGGCGCTCGCTGTGATTCTCGCGCTGGTCGCGGCAGGTGTGGTTTATCTGCTCGTCGGCAGCAGAAAGTCCGGCAGCGGAGTTGAAGTGACGACCGCTTCGGGTCTCAAGTATGTGGACGTGGTCGAGGGCACAGGGGCGAGTCCTCAGCCGGGCCAGACCGTGATGGTCAACTACACTGGCACGCTGCAAAGCGGCGCGCAGTTTGATAGCTCGCAGGGCAAGCCCGTCGGCTTTGTCATCGGTCGCGGGATGGTCATCAAGGGATGGGACGAAGGGTTGATGAGCATGAAGGTTGGCGGCAAGCGCAAACTGATTATTCCTCCCAGCCTCGGTTATGGACCAACGGGCTCGCCTCCCAAGATTCCCGGTAACTCTACGCTTATCTTCGATGTCGAGCTGGTGGATATAAAATAGACCGGGTTCGGCTCGCGCCTTTATCGAGTGAGGTAGTTCTTGGCGATTAATAGCTCTGCGTTGAGGATGGCCGCGCCCGCCGCGCCGCGAATCGTGTTGTGACTGAGTGAGACAAAGCGGTAGTCGAAGACATTGTCGGGCGCGAGCCTTCCGACCGTCACGCTCATGCTGCCTCCGGCGTCCCTATCCAGACGCGGTTGCGGGCGGTCCTCTTCATCACGCACGATGATTGGAGAGAGCGGCGCACTATGTAGCTTCAACTTCTGCGGCAGTGAAGTGAAAGAGACCAGGGCCTCGCGCACTTCCGCGAGGCTCGCCCGCCGCGAGAGCTTAAAGCGGACCGCCGCCGTATGGCCGTCCGTCACGTTGACGCGATGGCATTGCGCGCTTATCCGAAAGCGCGCAGCCCTGACCTCCCGCTCGCTCGCTTCTCCGAGTATCTTGAGAGTCTCGCTCTCAAGCTTCTCTTCTTCGCCGCTGATAAAGGGCACCAGATTGTCCGTGATGTCGAGCGAGGCCACGCCCGGATAGCCCGCGCCGCTAATCGCCTGCATCGTCGTGACCATCACTGCTTCTAAACCGAAGCGCGCATGCAGGGGCGCGAGCGGGAGCACTACGCCGATGGCCGAGCAGTTGGGATTAGTGACGATAAAGCCGCTCTTCTGGTCCAGCCGCCCCCGTTGAGCTTCGAGCAGAGAGAGATGCTCGTGATTGACTTCCGGGATGAGCAGCGGTACATCCCTATCCATGCGAAAGGCGGACGAATTGCTGATAACAGGGTAGCCCGCACGCGCAAACTCTTCTTCCGCCCGACGCGCAATCTCGCCGGGCAGACTGGAAAAGATCAGCTCGCAATCCATCGGCGGCTGCGGCGGCTGGACCAGCAGCTCTCTCGCCGACTCCGGCATCTCGCCCGCCAGCTTCCAGGAACAGGCCCGCGCATAGGTCTTACCCTGCGAGCGGTCCGAAGCCGCCAGCGCCGTGACCTCAAACTGCGGGTGATGCGCCAGCAACTGTATAAACCGCTGCCCGACGGTTCCGGTCGCACCTAGAATCCCAACGCGATATTTTCTACTCGTCTGCATCTTCTTATCTTCTTCAAATGTCCGTCGGCGCTCCGTGCGCGCTCGCTCGCTTAATCATCAGAGCCTGGCCCATGCGCCGCACGCCTTCCGCCAGCACTTCCCGGTCCGCGCAGAAGGAGACGCGCAGATAGCCTTCGCCCTCTGTGCCAAAGGCCGCGCCCGGCACCGTGATGACGCCCTCTGCCAGCAGCTTTTCAGCGACTTCAAGAGAAGTGCCGTACCTGCTCACGTCAACCATCGTGTAGAAAGCGCCCTCGGGCGCGACGGCGCGTAAATCCAGCTCGCGCTCCAATAGCTCAAGCAGGTCATCGCGTCGTGCTTGAAAGATACTACGAATCCGCGCGCGCGCCTCTTCGGCTTCACTGGTCCAACTGGCGAGCGCGGCCTTCTGCGAAACAGTCGAGGCGCAGGTCGTCACATAACCGTGCAGGACCAGCGCAGCGCGCAAGACCTCAAGCTCTCCGCAGAGCCAGCCCAATCGCCAGCCTGTCATGCTCATGGATTTCGAGAGCCCGCCGATGACGAGCGTCCGCGCATAATATTCCGAGATCGACGCCGGACGCTCCCCCGTGTAATAAAGCTCCCGGTAAATCTCATCGCTCAAGACATACACGCCAGTACCTTCGAGAGCCTGGGCCATGGCCTTCAGGTCGTCTCTGGAAAGCGTGCGGCCCGTAGGGTTTGAAGGACTGATGACGACGACGAGCTTTGTGCGCGCGTTGAGGCGACGGCGAAAATCCTCCGCGTCGAGAGCGAAATCATCGCGCGCGGGCAGGCGATAAAAGGCTGGCTCGCCTCCGGCCATTCGCACGACAGTCGGGTAAGCGACAAAGCCGGGGTCCGGCAGGAGCACTTCGTCACCCTGGTCCACAATCGTCAGCATAGAGAGATAGAGCGCCTCCTGCGAGCCTGCCGTGATGATGACCTGTTCGGGTTGTAGTTTGAGCTGCGGGTATTCAGCCGCCACGAGCGAGCGCAAAGAGGGAAGCCCCGCGTGGCTCGTATAACCGTTCTGCTCTTCTCCTATGACGCGCGTGGCTGCGCGACGAATCACGTCGGGTGTCGGCAAGTCAGGCTCGCCCAGTCCGAGGTTGATGCTCCCCGCCGGAGCGCGGTCGAAGAGCTGTCGAATCAGACTCTTTTGAATCCCGCGCAGACGCCTCGCGGGTTGAAACTCGCTCAACGCAAAAAATCCTCCAACTGAACGGCCCTCTCCGTCTTCTCATCACGATACTTGACGATCACAGGAGCATAAAGCGAAAGCCCCCAGACGCGCCCGCGCTCGCTCGTCACGGCGCGCGAGCCGGGCACGACGACCGCGCCCGCCGGAATCTCCAGAGGCTCTGTTTCGGTCCGGCGATAAATCTCATCGCGGACCAGATCGTAAACGGGCGTCGAGCCTGTCAGGATTGTTCCGGATGCGAGGACGGCCCCCTCGCGTACAATCGTCCCCTCGTAGACGCCGCAGTTGCCGCCGACGAGCACATCGTCTTCGATAATGACGGGCACTGCGCCGACAGGCTCAAGCACGCCGCCCACTTGCGCCGCCGCCGAAAGATGCACGCGCTTTCCCACCTGCGCGCAAGAGCCTACGAGCGCGTGGCTGTCAATCATCGTTCCCTCGTCAACGTATGCTCCGACGTTGACGTACATCGGCGGCATGCAGACGACGCCCGGCGCAATGTACGCGCCGTCGCGTATGCTCGACCCGCCCGGCACTATGCGCACCCTGTCCTCGACGGAAAATTCCTGGACCGGATAAGTATCCTTATCAATAAAGACCAGGCTACGGTCCGCCGCGGACATGTCGGCCAGCACGCCTATACGAAAGCCGAGCAGGATGCCCTGCTTGACCCAGGAATTGACCAGCCACTTTTGGTCCGGCCCGCGCTCTGCCGCGCGGACTTCGCCGCGATTGAGCGCGCCGATGAACTCCTTAAACAGCTCAAGGTGCTCTTTCGTGAAATTCTTTTTATCCCCGGCGGCCAGGGCCAGGATTCTTTCACGCAGCGACATGGGATGTTTCCTTCAGAAGTCCAAGCTCCGCGAGGCAGGCGCGCACACGCTCGCGGCTCTCTTCCATGACGGGCACGAGCGGCAGCCTGTAATGCTCCTCTATGAGACCCATCATAGCGAGCGCGGCCTTGACCGGGCCTGGACTCGATTCGATAAAGTTCACTTCCATCAAAGGCAGCAGCCTGTAATGAAGCTCGCGCGCACTGGTCCAGTCTCCGGCCAGGGCAGCCTCGACCATCTGCGACATCAAACCGGGCGCTTCGTTCGAGGCCACGGAGATGAGGCCGTCCGCGCCGAGCGCGATTAATGGAAACGTCAACGCGTCATCGCCCGACAGCAAGCGAAAGCCTTTGGGCCGCCCGCGCAGGATTTCCATTATCTGCGACAGATTCCCCGAAGCCTCTTTCGTCGCCGCGATATTTTCGACCTCGCGCGCCAGCCGTAGCGTCGTCTGCGCGCTGATGTTTGAAGCCGTGCGGCCAGGCACGTTGTAGATGACGACGGGCAGACCCTTGACGGCTTCCGCGACGGCGCTAAAGTGCGCGTACAGCCCCGCCTGCGTCGGCTTGTTGTAAAAGGGCGCGACGATGAGCACGGCATCAGCGCCCAACTCGCGGGCCTTACGCGCATACTTGACGGCCTCTGCGGTCGAATTGCTTCCGGCCCCCGCAATCACACGCGCACGCCCGCGCGCCGTCTCAACCACGAGCCTGATAACGCGCTGGTCCTCTTTTTCCGTCATCGTCGCGCTCTCGCCCGTCGTCCCGCAGGGAACAAGCAGGCGCACGCCGCCCTCTATCTGATATTGGACCAGCCCGCGCAGATGCTCTTCATCAACCGCGCCGTCCGCTCTGAAAGGCGTCACGAGCGCCGTCGCGCAGCCACGCAGCCATTCAACCTGCATCGTTCTCTCCCTTCATCGTTTCAATGTCTTTAACTAGCTCGTCAATCATCTCTGAAAACTCGTAGACGCCTTCGCGCCCGACAATCCAGCGCGCGGCGAGGAGCGCGCCGCGTGCAAAGCCTGCGCGCGAGCGCGCCGTGTGCGTGAGCGTGATTTGGTCCGCAGGGGAATCAAAGCCCACCAGGTGTGTGCCTGGAATAAAGCCTGCGCGCGTGGAGGCTATGGGAATATTCGTTGAGAGCCTCGCGTTGAGCAGCTCGCGCAGGCGCAGGGCCGTGCCCGAGGGCGCGTCCAGCTTGCGCGCATGATGAGCCTCTTCGATAAAGGGCGCGTAATCACACGTCGCTCGAAAAAGCTCTGCGGCGTAAGCCGCGATGCGATAGAAGAGGTTAACTCCGATGGAAAAGTTCGCGCCATAAATGAGCGCGCCGCCTTCGCGCTCGACGATGCGTCGCGCCTCAGCCTCATCTTTATTCCAACCCGTCGTCCCTTCAACCAGCGGCACCCGGGCACGCACGCACGCCTCTATATTTCTGAGCACGGCTGCGGGGAGCGAAAAATCTATCGCGGCATCATGGCCGCGCAAGGCTTCGGCCAGCTCTTCAAGGCTCAGCGAAGCAGCGCGCGAGGTTAAGACGAGCGCCACTTCGTGTCCTTCCTCAAGGGCCAGCGTCCGGACCAGTTGGCCCATCCTGCCATGACCGAGCAAAGCCAGTCTCATCCCTTTAATCCTCTCGCCGCCCGGCGAGCTGCACGCCCGCGTCCTCACGCTCGGCCAGCCGCCGGACGAGCCTCGCATACAACTCCACGGCATCCGCCAGCTCACGCTTTGAAACACGCTCATGCGTGGTGTGCGCGTCGAGAATCGAGCCTGGACCAAGAAGCAGCGGCCTGCCCCAGCTTGCCAGATAGGGAATGTCCGTCGTGAAGCGCACGACTGTTTGTTCAAAGCCTTCGACCGCGTGCAGACGCACAGGCTCCGCGACGGAAAGATACTCGACCTCTGCGCGTCCCGCGACCAACTGTTCGAGCAGTTCTTTGACGAGCGTGGATTTCGTCACGAGCCTAATCTGCAAATCTGCGCGAGCCTGGGCCGGGATGACGTTGGGGCGCGTGCCGCCCGCGATGAGACCTATGTTGCAGGTCGTCTCACCGAAGAAATCATCCGTCGGCCAGCGGTATTCGCGTATCTCTGCGAGCAGGTCCAGCAGCTTTTCGATAGCCGACTCGCCATGCTCAGGATAAGCCGAATGGGCCGCGCGTCCCCTTGTTCGCAGCACCAGGCGCAGAGAGCCTTTCGAGCCGAGAGCGAGCCTGTTATCCGTCGGCTCTCCGTTAATCAGATACTCGTTTTGTGAAGCCAGCCTGTGACTGTTCGCCGCGCGCGCGCCCGCGCTGCCAAGCTCCTCTTCCACAGTGAAGAGCAACGCCAGCTCCTCTAAGCCTTCGGCGCGCAGCCGCTCGGCAGCCGCCATCTGCGCGGCAATAATGCCCTTCGCATCACACGCGCCGCGCCCGTAGACATAATCATCATCCTCGCTCGAAGCGATAAACGGCGGCACAGTGTCCATGTGCGTCGAAAGCACAAAGCGCGTGCGCGTGCCCAGCGTGGCGAGCACGTTCGAGCGTCCACCGGAAACTTCCGGCATCTCGACCGTGTAGCCCAGACGCTCAAGATAATCTGCGAGAAACTGCCCGACCTCCGCCTCCTCGCCCGAAAGCGAAGGGATGTCTATCAGCCTGCGCGTCAGTTCGATGAGGTTCATCAAGATAGTTTTATAGCAGATTTCAAGCTCAACGCCCTTGGATAAGAGACAAGCTTGGCTCAGGTCTGTTGGTCCAAAGCCGAAGCTCTAAACTGAAGCTCGGAAGCTGAAAGACGCGACTCTTCTGCTTCACTAAAGAACGCCGCGTGCAGGCGTTCGGCGGCGTCGCGCACGCGCGCTTCGTCTATGACAAACGTCAGGTTGATGCGCGATGCGCCCTGCGAGATGAGCGAGACGTTAATGTCCTGAATCGTGCTGAAGACGCGCGCGGCGATGCCGGGCGTGCTGCGCAATCCTTCTCCGACGATGCAGATAATCGCGCGCCGCGTTTCAACCTCGACCTCTCCGAGTTCTCGCAGCTCAGGCAGTATCAAGGGCAGCGCGGACGCATCATCGAGCGTCAGCGAGACGCTGACCTCCGAAGTCGTGACGACATCCACAACCGTCCGATGCCGGTCGAAAACTTTAAAGAGAGCGCTCAGAAAACCGTAAGCGCCGAGCATCTGCGCGGCAGTCACCTGTACGCTCGTCACGCCCGTTTTGTGCGCGATGGCCTTGACCGTGCGCGGGGAGCTGGCGGCCTCCGTGTGTACAATCGTGCCAGCCTCTTCCGGCGCGCGTGAATTACAGATGCGCACGGGGATACTCTTTTCGATGGCGGGTTGAATCGTCTTCGGATGCAGGACCTTCGCGCCGAAGTAGGCCAGCTCCGCCGCTTCGCTGTAAGAGAGACGAGGAATCGTGCGCGCCGTCTGGACCAGACGCGGGTCTGCCGTCAAGACTCCCGTCACGTCGGTCCAGATTTGAATCTCCGTTGCCGAGAGGGCAGCGCCTATCAGCGCCGCCGAATAATCAGAGCCGCCACGCCCGAGCGTCGTCGTCTCGCCGCTCAGCGAAGCAGCTATAAAGCCGCCGAGGACGGGCACTTCGCGTGCTTCAAGAAGAGGCTCAAGCTCTCTGCGCGTGCTCCCTCTTGTCTCTTCAATCAAGGGGACTGCGTTGCCGTGCTCATCATTCGTCACGATGCAGCGCCGTGCATCCACATAACGCGCCGCCAGTCCACGCGCACGCAGCAGGCGGGCCAGCAGCGAAGCTGACATACGCTCGCCATGAGAGACAACCTCATCCTGAAGTTGACAGACGGCTACATTATCAACAGGGCGGCGAACGCTCTCCTGTGCGACCGTCCGCAAGAGCCTCTCTATCTCGCCGCGCGACTCCGAAAGCTCAGCTTCAAAGGTCGCTCTCTCTTCAAGCCCCAAGAGCGCACGCGCGACCTGCGAGTGGCGCTCGAAATGCTCGGATAGAAGATGAGAGGCTGCGTCCTCCTGACCCTCAGCCGCCTTCTTTACGCTGGACAGCAGGGCATCAGTCACGCGGCTCATGGCGGAGACGACGACCACCGTCGAACACGCCCCGGCCTGCGCACAGACAATACCGCAGACACGCTCGAAGCCGGACGCGTCTTCAACAGACGTGCCGCCGAATTTCATAATCGTCGGTTGAGAGAACATGGAGTCAGCTTTATCCGATGAGGACGAGCGCCCGGACCTTTTTCAGTAAGACATCTGTGGAGGTCGGCTCGACAATGTAATCGTCGCAGCCAGCTCCAAGCGCCACCTCTCTCGTTTTGTTCTCGTCGCAAGCCGAGTTCATAATGATCGGGATATGTTTGAGCTCCGGGTCGGCCTTGATAATCCTGCTCGCACGCGCGCCATCCATCACACCCATCAGGTAGTTCATGATGATGAGTCGCGGCCTCTCGCTGCGCGCCAGGTCAAGCCCTTCCTGCCCGTTTGACGCCTCGATGACCCTGTATCCCGCGCGCTTGAGCAGCTCTTTCTTGACTTCGCGCATGTTCACCTCATCGTCCACGACCAGGATAAGATAGCCTGAAGACTCTTGACTCTTAACCATCGCTCGCTCGCCTTCCTTACTTATCACTTATCAATCATCGCTTTTCACGCATCACTGCTTTTACCGTCTGAAGCGCTGGCAGTCAATCCCGTACTTCTTAACTTTATAACTGATGATGCGCTCGGTCGTATCGAGCAGCTTGGCGGCCTTGGCGCGGTTGCCGCGCGTAGTCTTGAGCGCATCCTGTATCAGGTCGCGCTCGTAGGCTTCGATAGCCGCTCCGAGCGTCAGGTTTGTGACAGTGCCTGAGCCTTCGGCGGTTTGCAGGCTGGGCGGAAGATGATGGCCGTGTACGACGTTCGTCTCGCAGACGAGGATGGCGCGCTCGATGGTGTTCTCAAGCTCGCGCACGTTGCCGGGCCAGTGATAGCTGGTGAGCATGTCTATCGCCGGCGTAGAGATGCGCTTGATGCGCTTGCCGTGCTCGCGCGCGTATTTTTCCAGGAAGTGGTCCGCGAGCAGAAGGATGTCTGATTTGCGGTCTCTGAGCGAAGGCATAAAGATGGTGAAGACGTTGAGGCGATAGTAGAGGTCTTCGCGGAAGAGTCCATCGGCGATGGCCTTCTCCATATCCTTGTTGGTGGCCGCGATGAGCCGTACGTTGACCTTGACGGTCTCGGTCCCGCCGAGCCGCTCGAACTCGCGCTCTTGCAGGACGCGCAGGAGCTTGACCTGCGTCGAAAGATTGAGGTCGCCGATCTCGTCCAGAAAGAGCGTCCCTCCGTCTGCCAATTCAAAGCGCCCCTTCTTTCTGGTCTGCGCGCCGGTGAAGGCGCCCTTCTCATAACCGAACAGCTCAGACTCTATCAGCGTCTCAGGCAGCGCCGCGCAACTGACCTTGACGAAAGGCTTGTTGGCTCGCAGAGAGTTGTAGTGTATGGCGTGCGCGATTAGCTCTTTGCCCGTGCCGGATTCGCCGCGAATCAAGACGGTCGTGTTGGTGCGTGCAACCTGCGTGACCTGCTCGTAGACTTCGCGCAATGGTCCGCTGTTGCCGATGATGTGCCCGAAGTTATAACGCTCGCGCAGCTCCTGCTTGAGATGTATGTTCTCGTCCAGCAGTCGCTGCTTGTCAGCCTCTATCAGATGCTCGACCTTGAGCGCCTGCGCGATCATAGAGGCGACGATGGAGAGAAACTTAGTCGTCCGGTCGTAGTCGCGTCCCTCTGTGTAACGCATCTCAGCGCCGAGCGCGCCAAAGGGCTTGCCGCCGAGTCGCACGGGAACGCAGATAAAGCTCATTTCCGAATGGCCCGAGCTTTTCTCTTTCGCACCCGGACGATTGAGCAGCAAAGGCTCGCGGCTCGTCTGCGGCACGACAATCGGCTTGCCGCTTTCGACGACACGCCCGACCAGCCCTTCGCCGACGCGATATGAAAGACGCCGCGCGGCATCCGCTCCTGGACCATAAGAGGCTTCGATACGCAGTTGGTCTTCTTCGGTATCAAGAAGCGCGACGAAGCTGCGCTGCATGCCATGATGCTCGCCGAGCTTTTCCAGCACTCGCCCCAGCGCCCTTTTCAGATTCGGGGTGTCGGCCAGAGCCTGCCCTATCTCAAGCAGCGTCGCCAGATTTCGCGCCTCTGTCTTTTCCTGCGCCATCTTTCCCGCCGGACCGGAAGAGCTAATAGTCGTATGTGTGCTCATAAAATTTCAGAGAGTTTCGACAATTTTGTTGCATAATCGGATGCGGCTGACAATTTTGTCATCGCCCGCAAAGCCACTTCGCGCCTTCATACAGCTTCAAACAGGAAGAGCAGACGAAAGAATGCCTGTCTGCCTCTGCATGGCCGCCGCGCGGGATTTCTCGCGCCGCTCGTCTCGCGCCCTTCGTCCTTTTGAGGACCGGTCTCGAACAATTCTGTCAGTCACATCCGTAATTCTTACATAATTGTCGGAAAGCTGAAATCCCCGCCGCGGCTTTTCAATCTTCAAACAGGCGCGCGAGGTCCATGTTTATTGTCTCTGCGCCGCTGTTGGATAAGCTGGCACGGAGTTTGTTAAAGCTTTTGGCCGACAGCAGGCGAGTGCGATGGCTCGCCTGCTGGAAGTAAGATAGACACAAGCTGTGTTGATGCAGGCTCAGACGGGGTA
This sequence comes from Pyrinomonadaceae bacterium, assembly GCA_036399835.1. Taxonomy (GTDB): domain Bacteria; phylum Acidobacteriota; class Blastocatellia; order Pyrinomonadales; family Pyrinomonadaceae; genus DASYML01. Next base: position 44,017 of record DASWMI010000130.1, read on the forward strand.
AATGGACCAACTCGAATTAACAGTTGCGCTGGCGTTAGGCTCGAACAATCTCTTTGCCAGCAGAAAGCTTTTAACCTCACCAAGCGTCGCCGCCGCGCTCGACTCAAGCGCCCATCGTCAAGGCTTTCTCTTCGCTTCTCTCAAACGCAATTCGACTTTCTCTCTCGCAAAGGAAAAATATTATGAGTGTTGCAGATGTACTCAAGCTGGCCGCCGATGAAAAGGTGGCTTTTGTCAACGTGCGCTTTACGGACCTGGTCGGGGCCTGGCATCACCTGACATTCCCGATTGAAGAGCTGTCTCAACGCTCTTTTGAAGAGGGCTTCGGGTTCGACGGCTCATCCCTGCGCGGCTGGGCCTCGATACACGAATCAGACATGCTGCTCGTGCCGGACCCTTACCGCTTCTGGATCGACCCTTTCATGCAGCAGAAGACGCTCTGCCTGATTGCGGATGTCGTTGACCCGATGACGAAGGAAGGCTACTGGCTGGACCCGCGCGCCGTCGCTCGTCGCGCTGAAAGCTATCTGAAATTTACGGGCATCGCCGACACGGTTAATTTTGGACCAGAGGCTGAGTTCTTCATCTTCGATGACGTGCGCTTTCACAATGAGCAGCATTCCGCCGGGTACTCGCTCGATAACGCGGAAGCCTCCTGGAACAGCAAGGGCCGCGACGGCAACTCAAATCTCGGTTATCACATTCGCAACAAGGAAGGCTACGTCCCGCTCCCGCCGCTCGACACGCTTCAGGATTTTCGCTCGGAAGTCGCGCTCGAACTTGAAAAGACCGGGATACAGGTTGAATGTCATCATCACGAAGTCGCCACGGCGGGCCAGTGCGAGATTGATTTCCGCTACGCGACCATGCTCGGGACTGCCGACAATCTGCAAATCTTCAAGTACACAGTACGCAACGTCGCGCACAGGCACGGCAAGGCGGCGACCTTTATGCCAAAGCCGCTTTATGGAGACAACGGCTCCGGGATGCACTGCCATCAGTCGCTCTGGAAGGGTGAAGTTCCGCTGTTTGCCGGAGACGGCTACGCGGACCTTTCGGAGATGGCTCGCTTCTACATCGGCGGACTCTTAAAGCACGCCGCTGCGGTCGTCGCCTTTGCAGCCCCGACCACCAACAGCTACAAGCGGCTGGTCCCGGGTTTTGAAGCTCCCGTCAACCTGGCCTATTCGGCCAGAAATCGCTCCGCCGCGATACGCATCCCGATGTTCTCGACCAATCCAAAACTGAAGCGGCTGGAATTTCGTCCGCCAGACCCTTCGTGTAATCCGTACCTGGCGTTTTCGGCCATGCTGCTGGCGGGATTGGACGGCATACAGAACAGGATTGACCCGGGAGAGCCGCTCGATAAAGACATCTACGATTTGAGTCCTGAGCAGCTCAAGGATGTGCCGAGCCTGCCCGGAAGTCTGGATGAATCTCTCAAAGCTCTGGAAGATGACCACGCGTTTTTGCTCAAGGGAGATGTCTTTACGCCGCAGCTTATAGAGCGCTGGATTTCCTACAAGCGAGAGAAGGAGATACAGCCGCTGAGGATGAGGCCGCATCCCCTCGAATACCAGATGTACTTCGACATCTAGGACCATTCTCAACTGACAAGATGGAAAGGACGCAAGCTTAAACCCGGAAAGGGCGTTGGCGAGAGACCGCTAAGAACGCGAAAGTCTTTTTTCTCTTCGCGCTCTTTATGTACGCTCTCGCCAGCGCCCTTTTCGGGTTTCGTGCCCGCGTGCAATTAAATGACATCAGCTCTCATGAATATCGAACCCCTGATCCTGGAAGGGCAACACGTCAGGCTTGAGCCTCTCTCGCTGGACCACCATACGCAGCTCTGCGAGGTCGGGCTGGACCAGCAGCTCTGGCGTTGGACCACAACCTTTATCGCCACGCCCGAAGATATGCGCGCTTACATAGAAACCGCGCTCAAGGAACAGGCCGACGGCATCTCTCTGCCTTTTGCGACGATTGAAAAGGATTCAGGACGAGTTGTCGGCAGCACGCGCTTTGCCAACATAGACCGCCAACATCGTCGCGCAGAGATCGGCTGGACCTGGATTGCTCCCGCCTGGCAACGCACCTCCATCAACACTGAGGCAAAGTACCTGATGCTGCGCCATGCCTTTGAAGGCTGGGGCTGTATACGCGTCGAGCTAAAGGCCAATTCGCTCAACGAACGCTCGCGCGCAGCCATCCTCCGCATCGGCGCAAAAGAAGAGGGCACGCTGCGCAATCACATGATCGGTCACGATGGCCGCCTTCGCCATTCCGTCTACTTCAGCATCATAGATTCCGAATGGCCCACCGTGAAAGCAAATCTCGAAGAGAAACTGGCCCGCCGCTCTTAAGCTCGAAAGGTCTGGCCCGAAAGACAAATGCGGAGGATAAGAGCCAGGCTTTTCATCCTCCGCTTTTTCTCTTTACGGCTTTTGCCTTTGGCTTTTTTCCCTTATCCTCTTATCGCTTTGCATCCGCTTGACGAAAAGCTCGAATCGCTCAGACGCGACCTGCCGGACACGGAGGGCGCGCGCCTCTTTTGTGAGCGCGTCAAGGCTGAATCACCGCGCATGGCGAAGGCGCTGGTCCATGACGATGGACTGTTTTCGGATGCGCTCGCGCTCGCGGCTTGGAGTCCGCTGCTCTCGACGACGCTCGCGCAGAATCCTGATTATCTCGGCTGGCTGGCACGCGAGCGCGCACACACGCGCGTCAAAACGCGTGAAGAGTTTGGCGAAGCGCTCTCTCGTTTTTCCCTGACACACTCGCAGCTTGAGACGCAGGTTTTGCTCGCACGCTTTCGCCGCCGCGAGCTGCTGCGCATCTATCTGCACGACATACGCCGGACGGCGACGCTCGTCGAAGTCACGGAAGAGCTGTCGAACCTGGCAGATGCCGTGCTCGAATATGCGCTCGGCATCTCGCGTCAGGATTTGGATAACCGTTATGGTCCACCGCAAAGAAGAGACGAGAAGGGACGACATGCAGCCTCTACCTTCTGCATCGTCGCGCTCGGCAAGCTAGGCTCCTTAGAGCTTAACTACGCCTCCGATATAGACCTTCTCTTTCTCTACTCCGACGACGGCAAGACGGCTGCCACAGGCACGCGCGGCGAGATTACCAATCGCGAATACTTCATCAAGCTCGCCGAGACCATCGCGCGCATCGTGGGCCAACCCGCAGGCGAGGGCGCGGCCTATCGAGTGGACCTGCGGCTCAGACCGCATGGACGCGACGGCGCGCTGGCCTCTTCGCTCGCGGAGGCCGTGCGTTATTACCGCGAGAAGGCGCATGCCTGGGAGCTTCAGGCATTGATTCGCTCACGCGCCGCCGCCGGAGACCTCTCGCTCTACGCGCGCTTTGCAGAGCGCGTGCGCCAGCGAGTCTATGCGCCGGAAGAGACCATCCGCCGCGCCCTCTCGAACGTGCGTCTCGCCAAGCAGAAGATTGACCGTCATCAAGCGCATGACACGCGCGGGTTTAACGTCAAGCTCGGTCGCGGCGGGATACGCGAGATAGAGTTCATTACGCAGGCGCTCCAGCTAGCCTTCGGCGGGCGCGACGAATGGCTGCGCGCCGCTCACACTTTAATCAGCCTGGGCCGGCTGGCCGACCGACACCTCATCAACGAAAGCGAGCGCACACGCCTTTCAGACGCCTACACCTTCCTGCGCACGCTCGAACATCGCCTGCAAATGGAGCACGGGCTGCAAACACACTCCGTCCCCGAAGAGCCGCAGCATCGCGCTCTGGTCGCGCGTCGCATGAACTTTACGGGCGAGACCGCGCTTGAGGATTTTAATCGCGCGCTCGAATGGCACACGGGAAATGTTCGCGCCGCATACGAGCGCGTCTTCACAGAGGCAGAAGAATCTTTGGACCAGTCAGTCGCGGAGGATGAAGCAGAGGAGAAGAGAACTATTGAGGCTGGCAGGACGGCGCGCGTTGCAGTGGGCGAGAGCCATGAGCCGACGGCTGATGCGGAGACGATAGCCCTCAACTCCGCCGCACGCATCTTTGCTGCAAGGCTGACGGATTCCATGCATGAAGGAGCGGCTATCACGCCAATGCAGGTTGCATCTTTCGTGCGCGGGATTGCTGCGGAGTCGCTCAACGCTCATCGTGCGGTGATGCTGGCTGCGCGCGTCGCCTCTTCACTCGACAAGGCGGAGGCCGACTTGAAGCTTTCGCGCTCCTGTCTTGAAGCGCTCGTGCGTCTGTGCGGCGCTTCGGAATTCTTCGGCGAGCTGCTCGCGGCCAATCCGGCTCTCCTCAAGGGGCTGCCTCTTCAGGCTTCCGCGCAGGACGTGCCGGATTATCGCTCGCTACTGAGCCGCGCCGTCGAAGGTGAAAAGGGCTTTCGCGCGGAGTTGTCAGCGTTGCGTCGCGGCTGGTCCAGGCTGCTCGTCGAAACCGGAGCGCTCGATGCGTCCGGCGCAATCTCTATGCATGAATCCAACCGCCGCCAGACGCTGCTTGCCGCCGCAAGCCTGGATGCCGCGTACCTCGTCGCTCGCCGCGAGCTGGCACGCCGCGAAGGAGAGTTAACCACAGAGCCTGTCTTGGCCGTGCTCGGGCTGGGACGCCTCGGCGGGGGCGGCATGGATTACGGCTCCGATTTGGATGTCGTGCTTGTTTACGATGATGCTGCGCCGTCGCCTCTCAAGCATCTCACGCACGGGGAGGCTTACGCTCGTTTGAGCGAGCTGATAGTCGCCACCCTTTCAAGCGTGACGCGCGACGGCTATCTATATCGTGTGGACCTGCGGCTCAGACCCGATGGCCGTCATGGTCCAGCCTGCTCCGGCGCGAACAGTTTTTTAACCTATCTGCGAGAGCGCGCGCTGCCCTGGGAGTGGCTGGCATACGTCAAGCTGCGCGCGGCGGCGGGCGATGCGGAGTTTGGCACGCGCCTCGAAAAAGAGGCCCGCCGCGAGATACATCAGGCGGCGCAGGGAACTGGCGCGGAAGCTTTGCGGGCGGAGACGCGGCGCGTGCGCGAGCGGCTCGAAGCAGAGAAGAGCGGCAGGCACAGGCGCGCAGGGTTGGAGATTAAATACGGGCCTGGCGGGATGCTCGATGTTTATTTTGCGACGCGCTATCTGCAACTGAGAGACAACGTGCAGGACGAGGGCCTGGACCGCTCGACGCGAGCCACGCTCGAACGTCTGCACGCCGCCGGCTCGTTGAATGCGGAGGATTACGCGAGCTTTAAAGAAGGCTATGCGCGTCTGCGCGGGCTGGACCACTCGCTGCGCCTCATCGTCGGGCGCTCGACGCGTCTCCCGGTCGCGGGCCACCCGGCCCTACAGGACATCGCGCAACAGCGCGGCTACGGCTCGGCCACACAAATGATTGAAGACATCTCAGCCCACATGCGGAGCATACGCGCTGCCTATGACCGCGTGACAATGGAAACGATGGAGTAGTAGCGCGTGAAGGATGAAGGACAAGCTATTGGTCCATTGATTCATTGTTTGTCGCGTTGTTGAATCAATAACAAATCAATCAATTCTTGTATTTCATCCCTCATCATCGCTGCGGCCCTCGTCGCTTTTTGTCATCCTTTAGTCTCGGCGTGGGTTTCTTCGTGCCAGCAGCGTGTGCACCAGCGATGGGTTGCCGCGCGTTCTTCTTCAGGGTAGTCGGCTGAGGCGGGCAGGCGGCGCACAACCAGCCGCTCCTCTTCGCTCAGCTCTCGCCATGCGCGCAGGCGCTGCATCCCACAGCGCGGGCATCTCTTGTCATGTTGAGCATGCATCTTTATCGCCAACCGTTGAGAGCGAACATCCGGGGGAGACATCTTCGCCGGCTTTGAGAGAGCCGTTCAATTCCTGCTCTTGATTTGAGAATAGAACTCAAAGCGAGTTAATATCAGGAACGACTTTAACCGACTCTCCTGAAAAGAAGAAAGCACGCCTGAAGATGATTTCGACCGGACGCTCTTTGGCCGCCCTGGCTCTGCTCCTCAACTGCCTGACCCTCATCTCTTTCGCGCAGCGCGAGGAACCCAGGTTCGACTTTTACGCGCGCGGGCCATATCGCGAATCCGTCCCGCGCCCGCAGAGCGTGACGCGCTTTGACGTGGGCGAGTTTCATACCAACTACGCGACGATGGAGCGCTATCTGGACCGGCTCTCACAGGCCGCGCAAGACCGCGTGCGCGTCTTTGACATAGGTGAAACCAGCGAGCATCGCATGATGCATCTGGTCGCCATCACAGCGCCCGAGAACTTACAGCGGCTGGACCAGATAAAAGCCAATCTCAAGCGCCTCTCTGACCCGCGCACGCTCTCCAGTGAAGAAGCAGAGCGGCTCACGGCAGAGACGCCGCTGGTCGTCTGGCTGGCTTACACGATTCACGGCAACGAGTCATCTTCATTCGAGGCGATGATGCAGGTCGCCTACCAGCTCGCCGCCTCGAACGAGCCTGCGATGCTCGAAGTGCTGCGTAATTGCGTGGTCGTTATCATCACAGGCGAGAACCCTGACGGGCACGAGCGCTTCGTCACCTGGTACAACTCAAACGGCATAGGCAACGCTGAGCCTCTGGCACAGGAGCACACGGAACCCTGGTCCGTCTACGGTCGCCTGAACCATTATCGCTTCGATCTTAACCGCGACAACATCGCTTCGACGCAAGTTGAGACGCGTCACATGCAGCGCGCCTATCTGGAATGGAATCCGCAGGTCGCAGTGGACCATCACGGCCAGCCGTCGCAGTATTTCTTTCCCCCCGCGGCGCTCCCCATCAATCCGAATCTGCCGCCCGCACAGACTTCCCGCTGGCTCACGGCTTTCGGCAGGGCCAACGCCGCTGAGTTCGACGCGCGCAACTGGGATTACTACGTCCGCGACATCTTCGACCTCTTCTATCCTGGCTACTGGGATTCCTGGCCGAGCCTCAACGGCGCGACCGGGATGACCTACGAAACGGACGGCGGCGGCGCGAAGGGCCTCAACTGGAAACGCGACGATGAGACTATCGTCACGCTGCGCTCATCTATCGCCAAGCACTACGTCGCTTCGCTGGCGACGCTGGAAACCGCCTCGCGCAATCGCCAGTCAAGGCTCAAGGATTATTACGAGTTTAAGCGGAGCGCGATTGAAGAGGGCCGGACCGGAAGCATCAAACGCATACTGATTCTGCCCGGCAAAGACCCCTTGCTTGCGGCTGAGCTGATAGAAGTGCTCTTGCGCGCAGGCGTCGAAGTGAGCCGCGCGGACGCGCCCTTTCGCTCTGCGAGCGCGCACGCCTACACGGGACAGGCGGACGCGGCGGCTGTCAGGGATTTTCCCGCAGGCTCTTACATAGTCGAATTGGCCCAGCCGCAGAAACGCCTCGCCAAAGCACTGCTTGAGCCGAACACGGAGCAGGACGCGGCCTTTGTGCGAGAGCAGTTGGCGCGTTTCGCTCGCAACCAGCGGCGCGGCGCGAGTGCTCCGAAAGAGGAGTACGGATTTTATGATGTGACGGCCTGGGCCTTGCCTTTCGTCTTCGGCGTCGAAGCCTACTGGACCGAAGACGCGGGGAACGTCAACGCGAGCGCCCTGCGCGAAGGACAGGCTGAGAGCGCGGCCATGCAGGTCAGCACAATCCGCGCGAGCATCGCTTACATCATCCCTTACGAGCGCACAGGCTCATCCGCGCTCGCCTATCGCCTCCAACGCGAAGGCTTCAGGCTGGCGGTCGCAACGCGCACGCTCAACGCGGGCGGGCGCGATTGGCCGCGCGGCACTCTGGTTGTACGCGTCTCGCGCAATCCGGAATCGCTCCACGAAGCTATCGCTCGACTGGCCCGCGAGACCGGCGTACAGGTCGCATCCGTCAACAGCGGCTTTGCGGAAACGGGCGAGACGGGCGTCGGGTCCGAAAACGTTATCTCGCTCAAACAGCCGCGCATCATCGTGGTCGCGGATGAGCCTGTGGACCAGACCAGCTACGGCTCTATCTGGTGGCTCTTTGACCGCTACAAGGTAGACTTTACGCCGATGACGATTGATGCCATCAAGAGCGCCGCGCTTGATCGCTACAACGTCATCATCATGCCCGACGGCTCGCCCGGCGCTTACTTCGCGGCTTTCGGCAAGACGGGCGTGGACGCCCTGCGCGGCTGGGTCGAGCGCGGCGGGACGCTCGTCTGCATCAAGGGCGCAGCCGTCTTCGCCGCGCTCAAGGATGTCAACCTCACTTCATCGCGTCTGGTCGGCAGCGACGAGGACGAGCAAAAAACAGAGAAAGCACAGGAAGCGGAAACAGCGCCGCCCTCATCTTCGCCCGCCGCACAAACTGGACCAGCCGCAACCGGCACGAGCGGAGCAGCAGGAGCAGCGACGCCAAAGACCGCCCAGACGAGTAGGGGCAGGCGCGCGGAGCAGGGCCAGACGGGAACCGAGGAGCGGCGCGAAGAGTTGGACCAGACCGAAAAGCTGTCGGGCGCGCCGCCCGTCCTCCCGCCCATCGCCTCGCCTTCGGCGCGACCGGGGAGCGTGCCGGAAGGCGTGCCCGGCGCGATCATGCGCGCCACAATAGACCGCACGACCTATCTAACTTACGGTTATGAGGAAGAGACGCTGCCCGTACTCGTCGCTTCGGGCTTCTTCTTTCGCCCGTCTAAGGAGGGCCAGAACGCCGTCGTCTTCAGCCCGAACTCAAAGCAGGCTCTACGCATCTCAGGCTTTACCTGGCCCGACAATACCGAAAAGCTTCTGGCCGGGACAACCTATCTTTATGAAGAGCCGACAGGTCGCGGCCATGTCGTGCTCTTTGCCGAAGACCCTAACTTTCGCGGCTTCTGGCGCTCGACGACGCGGCTCTTCTTTAACTCGTTTCTATTCCCCACGGCGTTTTGACAAAAGACACGGGAGCGTGGACCATGTATGCTGGATGAGGGTTGATGCAGCAAGGCAAGAGAACGCCTGGCGGTCGTCAATCGTCTATGGCAGGTGGACCAGTGTTGGAAAACTTTTTCAGAGGTGGACCGAGTGTTCAAGATCAAGGCTGATTACAGCGAGCAGGTGGAGTTAAAGACAAGCTTGGAGCGAGCGCGGGAATTCTTCGGTGAGCTGCGCAACTTCGTCGAGTTGATGCCGGGTGTCGAAGCCATCAAGACACAGGCGGGCGGCATCAAGCTCTTTATGGTCAAGGCGGAAGTGCCAGCGCTCGGGGCCATGCGCGCGGCCTTTGCCGTAGAGCAGACGGAGGATAGCCCCTGGCGTATAGAGTGGTCTCCGGCGCGCGGCGAGAAGGGAAACTTTCTGCGCTACGTCGCGGCCTTTGAAGAGCGCGGGACACGCACCCTCGTGCGGCTCGCGCAGCACGTAGAGATGCGCCGCCAGCACGCCAGAGAGCTGCACATCTTCGCGGGTCTCGTCGGCGAGGGACGCATCAGCGCCGAGATGCAAAAGCACGTCACGACGATGATTAAAACTTTCCTCCAACGCGCCCGCACGAAGTTGGAAGACTAACTAAAAGTCAACCCCTCCTCCCTTCGACTCGAACGCCTCTCTCTCCTCGGGCGGGAGCGATGCGCCGGGGTTCTTTCTCAGGATGTTCCCACACGAGCTTACTTGCTAGGCTTCCAGACAAGCTTTCCGGTCTTATCTATATAACCCTGCCTGCCGCCGAGCCAGACCTTTGCCAGCCCTTCGCGGAAATCGAGCGCAGAGTCGAACTGCGGCTTGATGACGGCTGCCCCTGTCTTATCAATATAGCCATGCTTGCCGCCCGTTTTGATTAAGGCCAGCCCTTCCGAAAAGCCGCTGGTCCAATCAAGCTCAGCCGGGATGACGACGCGGCCAGTCTTATCTATGTAGCCGAACTTGTTATTGATGATGACGGGCGCGAGTCCTTCGTTGAAAATTCCGGCGTAGTAGAATTGCGCCGCGATGACAATCTTTCCGCTCTTGTTGATATAGCCGTACTTGTCGCCCATCTTGACGCTCGCCAGCCCTTCGGAAAAATTGTACGCCGCGTAATACTCGGGCTTGACGACCATCTTCCCGCGCTTATCAATAAAGCCGTGACGGTTATTCATGACGACCAGCGCGAGACCGTCGTGAAAGCTGAAGGCCTTGTCAAACTGCGGCTTGATGACAATGCGACCGGCGTGATTGATAAAGCCGTACTTACGGTCCAGCATGACGAGCGAGAGGTTTTCCGTAAAGCCTTCGACGGCATCGAACTGCGGGGCGATGACGAGCTTTCCGCCCTTGTCTATAAATCCGCGACGCGGACTAGGACCGCCGATCTGGACGGCGGCCATGCCTTCGGAAAAACGCCCTGCGAAATCCACCTGCTGTAAATCAATGACCATCTTGCCCGTGTGGTCTATCACGCCGCGACGATTGCCCTGCCTGACATAAGCCAGCCCTTCCGTAAACTCCCAGGCATCGTCGAACTGGACCGGAATCACCAGCTCGCCTCTTTTATCTATGTAGCCCCATTTGCCGTTCTGCCGGACGGGGAAGAGATCGCCCGCGTCCTTCCTTTGGCCCGGTGCGGCTTGGGAGAGCGCCGCCACCGTGATGAGTAATGCAAGTAGCATTTTCTTCATGGTCTTTGATAACACACCTCGCATCCGTTTTGGGGGAAGAGCAAACCGCAGTTTCATCATTGATGAAGATAATTCAAACGCTGCCAGAGAGCGCGCCAGCTCAGAGGCTAACGCTTCTGTTCGTGTCCGAAGCTAATCATGTTGGCGAGGGCGCGGTATGCGCCGGGGACGCCCGCGCGCAGTTGCCTGTACCAGACGATGCTCGTGTAGATGTAATGCCCGCGTCCGTAAGCTGTAGCCAGCAGCCCGCCGCGCAGTGGCGGCTCGCCCGCGTCGTTCATCAAGAGCGGCGCGCTGTAATGCTCATCCCACTCGGAAGGATAATAAAGGCCGCGCTCCTGTATCCATCCTTGAAAATCCTCCGCGCCGAGTTTGTTGGGCCAGTTGAGCAGAGCATGTTGGCTTTCCGTTAAAGAGACGGTCGCGTTTTCGTCCGTGACGCGAGAGTTGCCGAGCGTAATCGCGTAGGGCGCAAGCTGCGGGCGAGACTTTTGCGGGTCCGGATTCCATTCGTTCGTTTTGTGATAGAAGACTATCAGCGTGCCCCCCTGGCGAGCGTAATCGAGCAGCCGCGCATTCGCGGCGACCAAATCCGGATGTGCCTGGTAGCCCCTGTTGTCTATGATGATCGTGTCATAGCCCTTCAACTCGCCCGCCTGTATCTCTTCCGGCGTCAGCTCCTTCGCTTCGACGCCGAGCGCGGCCAGCGCGTGCGGCAGCGTAAAGTCGGAGCTACGCACATAGCCGACGCGCAAACCCTGCGGCAAGCGCGCATCGGCGTAAACAGTCGGGATCGTGTAATGCGCGGCAGGCTCGGAAGAACTGCCGGACCAGACCATACGCAGCACGCCTTTGGGAAAAGGTAGCGAAGGACGATTCGTGCCGCCTCCCGGGCGACCGAAGAGATAAGAGGGGAGCGTCACGCGCACGTCGCGCGCCTCGCCGGGCCGCAGCCTGAAGGTCGCGGTCGCATCCGAACGGGCCTCGCGGTTGCCCGAGCCGATAAAGCCTTCAAAGGGAAGACGCCTGTGGTTGAGCAGGCGAAAGATAAAGGTCTGCGGGCGATGAAGAGTGGCGGGCGTGAGGACCGCCAGCGCGGGGCGGACGCTGAGGATTTCAAGCGCGCGCGAAGTTGGGACACGCGCAGTATCCTCTACTGTAAAGCTCGCGCCTTCAAGCTCGACCCGCGCGACAGCCTTTAGCTCTCTATCGAAGAGCAGGCCGGAAGCCAGCTTCTCGACATAAGGCAGGTCTTCCGCCACCTGCGCGCTAAGCCCGGGCGGTGTTTGAAGATTATAGCTCGTCATGAGATTGACGGAGGCTCCGGGCTGAAGCTCTGCCGGGGCTTTCAAGCCGATGGAGGTTGAAGGCTGGTCCAGTCGAAAGACGACCCTTTCGAGGCGCGCAGGCTTCTCGCCGTTGTTTGTCATCCTGATTGCATAACTGTTCGTCGCATCCAGCATAAAGACATCTTCGCGCGGGCTAAGCTTGATTCTGATACCGCTCGCCAGCGCGAGCGCTCGGTCCAGCCGCTCGTTCATCAGGCGAAAGCGCGGGGCTTCATCGCCCGCTTCCTTTATTGAGAAGAGACCGGCCCTGCGCAAAGAGATGAGCGCGCCGAGTATGCCTTGAGGGTTAAACCTGTTGCCGGTGTAAAGCGGCAGGATGGCCCTCGATGCGAGGGGCGTCAAACGCTCGCTGACCTTTTGTGGCAGAGCCAGCCCGTCAAGAAATGTCTGCCCGTTCGTGGGCCAGGCCGTTGATTGCCCGGACCTCAGCGTGAGGCGATAACGCGGTATGCGTGCGCCCGCGGCAGGCACGGCTTGCGGCCAGGGGCCTTGCGAAGCGTGCTGTTGGAGAGCCAGCAGCGCCTGCTCTGCATAGGTCTGGCCGCGAACCTCGTCGCGCTCGTTCGGGTCAACCGAGACGACTTCGCGCGCCGTCCCCTCTTCGCGCGCAGGGCTGCCGCCGCCTCCTTCGTAACCGACGCGCACGAAGAGCCTGCTCGCCTGCCAGACGCTCAGGCCCGTGCCGCGCAACTGTTCGGGAAAGCGTGCCGGGTCTGCCGCCGCGCCGAAGGCTTCCTGGACCAGACGCCCCGTCGCCTGATGATGCCCGTGCCCGCTCGAAGTGTCATGGTTGGTGATGATGACATCCGGGCGAAGCTGGCGAATTTTCAGGACCATGCGACGCAGGGCTTCATCGTGTCCCCAGATGCGGAAAGCTTCGTCCGCCGATTTCGAGAAGCCAAAATCGCGCAGGCCCAGAAAGTGCGCTTCGGAACCCTGTATGGCCGCCGCCTTGAGCGTCTCACGCGCGCGAATCAAGCCGAGTTCGTCGTAAAGCTCTGGTCCAATCGCGTTCTGCCCGCCCTCGCCGTAAGTTGAAAAGAGCGTCACGGTATGCACGCCGTATTTGCGCCGGAGCAAGATGAGCGTCGCGCCGTCTTCATCATCAGGATGCGCCGCGACGCACATCACGGTCCATGGATTAGTCAGGTCCAGCAGCGCCTGGTAAAGCTCCGGCGAGGCATTGAAAGTCTGCGCTCGTGGTCCGGAAGTAACCTGCGCCCGAGCCGTGAGCAGGAGCGAGATAAAGAGCACGAGAGCCAGCATGCTCTTCATGCCGCATGGCGGGAGCATCGTTTCAGGTAGACGGATAAGCTTCATCTTGATTTACGTTACACCTCATCTTGGACCACTTGAAAGAGTCTCGCCTGCTTGACGAAAAACTGCCTGCTCAATGGTCGCTCAAATATACAATCTCGAACAGGAAAGTTGTAGCAGCCTTCGCCTCAGACAGCCCCTTTTCAAGCTCCGACGCTCTATTTGCGCGACTGTTCCAGCCGCGCGGCGATGGTCATGCTGATGGCTATGAGGAGGATGAGCAGGACGCCGTAGGCGGCTGCCGTGCCGAGGTTGAAATCGCGCAGCTCGGCTGCAATCTTGATCGAGACGGGGCGATTGCGCGGCGTATAGGCGATGACGCTGGCGACGTATTCGCCGAGCGCGATGACAAACGCCAGCAGTGTTCCGGCGACAGCGCCGGGCCAGATGAGCGGCAGGCGCACACGCAGAAAGCGCTGCCACCAGTTTGCCCCGAGCGACCCCGCGGCCTCTTCGAGCGTCTGGTCCAGTTGCTCCATGCTCGCCTGCACGGCGCGCACGACGAGCGGCATAAAACGCAGGAAGTAGAGGACGGGCAGAATCCAGAACGTGCCGACCAGTATGAACGAGCCGGTCAAGGGATTCTCCTGCCCGTAAGCTTCCGCCAGCGAGACGGCCAGGACAGTTCCAGGCATGGCCCACGGCACGAGCACCAAAAGCGAAACCACGCGCCGCCAGCGAGACTTCCATCTGAGGACCAGCGAGGCGACACAAAAGCTCCAGAGGAGCGCGGCGAGCGCGGCTATCCCCGCCATCTCAAGGCTGTTAACGAGCACCAAAAAGGAATCGTCTTCGGTCAGGATACGCCTGTAGTTGTCCAGCGTGTAAGCGGGCGGGAAGGTCTGCGTGGTCCAGAGTCCGTCGCGCGCAAAGCTGACAAGCAGAAGCGTGGCGATGGGCAGCGCGAGCAGGATTGCCAGCGTGATTCCGCAGAGGGCCGCGGCCAGCCTCGCGCGTCCATTGTTCAAGCGCGCACGCCTGCGCGTGGTGCCCTTGAGGGCTGCGGCGGCGAAGCGGCGCGTCCCCTCATAACGCTGAAAGAGCGCGAGCGAGAGCAGCGAGAAGGCTGCGAGGATGACCGTCTGCGTGAGCGCACCGCTGATGTCTCCGCGCTGGCGTGCGTTAAAGATTTCCAGTGTCAAAGGTCGCACGTCGCCGCCAAAGAGGAGCGGCGCGCTGAATGAAGCCATAGAGGTCATAAAGGTGAGGAGCGCCGCCGCAATCAAAGAGGGCGCGAGCTGCGGCAGGATAACTCTCGTCAGGACACCTGCGCGTCCGGCGCCGAGGCTGCGCGCGGCCTCCGCCAGCCCCGCATCAATACGCCGCAGGCCAGCGCCCGCCAGAACATAAAAAAAGGGATACATCGTGTAAGTATGGAAGAGCAGGACAGCCGTCCACCCGCGCAGGGACCAGGGCGCACTCTGCAAGCCGAACGCGTGCTGGACCAATCGAGCCAGGATGCCCGACTCGCCGCAGAGGAAGATAAACGCAATCGTCCCGACCAGCGGCGGCAGGACCAGCGGCAGCGCCGCGACCGCAGCGAACGCACGCCGCGCCGGAAACTCGTAACGCTCGAAGAGAAAAGCCAGCGGCAGGCCGACCAGCGCGCAGAGCAAGACCGTCAAAACCGAGATGCCGATGCTGGTCCACAAAGCCGCCATCACGGCGCGTTGCGAGAGCGCCTCGCGGTAATTATCCAGCGTCCACTCGCCCCCTCTTTGAAGCGAAGCCAGGACGACGTGCAGGTTCGGGTAGACAACTCCGTAGAGCAGCACCGCGCCGACAAAAAGAGCGAGCAGGAAGCCGGAAGGGTGACGGATGAAGGATGAGCTATGAGGGATAAAGGGAAATGAGGAACGGGGAGCGAGGGAAGATGAACGAGACGGCTTTTTATTCCGCGTCCCTTGTTCATCATTCATCGTTTGTCCTTCATCGCTCATCCTTCATCCCTTCTCAATCGCTCACTCCTAGAACCGTGATGCGGTCGGGAGGGAGGACGACGGCGCAATCGTCGCCAGTGTTGAGATTGTCTGAGCGGAGCAGGAGCGCCTGTAGCGCGAGGCCACCAGCATCAAGCTTGACTGTGGTGGTCGCGCCCGCGAAGCTGACCTCGCCTATGCGCGCTCTGAGGACGTTGTCGGTCGCAGGGGGAGTCTCTCTGTAGAGGACCAGGTGTTCGGGGCGTATCGTGAGGAGGCAGGGTTTGTTGAGTGGTCCAAAATCTTGATCGCCCGTGTTGACGATGAGGGTCTGGCCGCCGTCGAGCGTCTTGAACCTGGCGGGGCGCTCTTGCATGGCGCTCAGGCGCATGGCGCGTATGAAGTTGTTGCGTCCGAGAAAGCTGGCAACCGAAAGATGCGCGGGTCGCTCGTAGATTTCGCGCGGCGCTCCCGTCTGCGTGATGCGGCCCGCGTCCATCACGGCGATGCGATGGCAGAGCGCAAAAGCCTCCTCCTGGTCGTGCGTGACGTAAACGGCAGTCAGACCCAGACGCTGGACCAGTTCGCGCAACTCGCCGCGAGTCTCTTCGCGCAGCGCCACGTCCAGATTAGAGAGCGGCTCGTCGAAGAGCAGCAGGGCAGGCTCTATGGCAATCGCGCGGGCGATGGCGATGCGTTGTTGCTGACCGCCGGAAAGCTCCTCCACGCGCCGCTTTTCGTACCCCGGAAGACTGACTAAAGCGAGCGCATCCTTGACTCGCTCCGTTACCTCCGATTGCGGTCTGCGGCGGGCGCGGAGTCCGAAGGCGACGTTCTCGAAAACATTGAGATGAGGAAAGAGCGCGTAATTTTGAAAGACCATCCCGAAGCCTCTGCGTTCCGGCGAGAGACGCGTCAGGTCGCGCCCGTCAAACTCTATCGAGCCGCTGTCCGGCGTCTCCAACCCCGCGATCATACGCAGGGTCGTTGTCTTACCGCACCCGGATGGCCCAAGCAGACCGAAGAACTCTCCGCGCTCGACCTCCAGAGACAACTCCGCGACTGCTGCGGTCGTGCCGTAGCGCTTCGAGATATTTTTAAGCGAGAGAAGAGACATAGTTAAAGAATCGGACCCGGCAGCGATGAACGATGAAGGATCAGCTAAAAGGATTGACTCAAGGCTTGACTCGTTGATTCAGCGGCGCATGGATTGTTTCAATCATTTAATCAACGCGCTGATAGCTTCTCCTTCATCACTCAGGCTGCCCAAGCTCCTGCTTCATCGGGTTCATTTCTTGTTGCGCCCGCGAATCTCCGTGTCCCAGTAGCGTAGCCATTCGTTGCCTTCACGGCGGAGCAGATTCCAGTCGAGCGGCATACGCGTGAAGGGTTGGTTCATCCAGGCCGGCAGCTTTGACTGGTCCAGGTCCGTGCGCACGGGGATGCGATAAAATTTCTGCGCGGCGCGGGCTAGGCTCTCAGGCGTCGTGACAAATTCGTAGAAGCGGCGTGCCTCTTCCTCGTGTGGCGAGCCGCGCACGATGGCTATCCCGTCCGTGATGACTGGCGTGCCGCTGTGCGGGATGATGTAATCAACCGGAAGATTTTTCTGCTCGCGGAAAAGCCGCACGTCCGGCATATTCCAGAGGCTGACGAGTCCCTCGCGCCGCGCCAACTTCTGCATCAGAATCGTGCCGTCGGCAGTGTACTCGTGGACGTTGGCATCGAGCCTGCGCAGCCAGTCGTAACCACCGGCGGGCGAGTTTGTCTCAGCGTAGCTGCGCCAGATCATCGCGCCGAAGATGGCGCGCATAGAGTCCGAAGGGTTCGGATTGCGAATCAAAACCTTGTCGCGCCAACGTGGGTCGAGCACCTCGTCCCAATCCTTCGGCGCATCTTCGGCGCGCACGGCCTCGCTGTTATAGACGATGACTTCGGGCGTCTGGTATGTGCCGTACCAGCGGTCCTCCGTGTCGCGCGCGTCCGCGGGCACATGGCTGGACCAGGAGGGACGAAAGGGCGCGAGTAGATTTTCGTCTGCGGCGGTTTGAAAGGTCGTGTGGGCCGCGCCCCACCAGAGGTCTGCTTGCGGGCGGTTGCGCTCTGCGCGCAGCCGCTCAAGTATCTCCCTCGCGCCCATGTCTAGAAACTGCACGTCAACGTCCGGGTTAGCCTGTTTGTAGAGCGCCACGAAATCGCGCAGCATGTCCTGCCCGTGCGGCGTGTAGATGAGAAGCGAGCGCGCCGTCTTGTTGGACCCGGGACGGCACGCCGAAGGGAGAAGCATCAAAAGAGAGCAGAAGAGCAACGCGGCGATGAAGCGTAGAGCCTTGAAAGACATCTCTTTGCGTTTAGGACCAGCCGATGTGTTCTATATTTGAGCGAGCGCGTTTATGCTAACACATCAACACCCGCGCGGGCATTATGCGCGGACAAAGTTAATAACAGGTCAGAGTCAAACCGTGAAATAAAAAGTATGCAAATGACTTAATAAACTAAAAGCTTTCGGCGAGCATCAAACGACGCGCATCAAGGGCGATGCGGCCAAGGGCTTCGGGCGGCCACGGAGCGCGGCCTGAAGAATTCGTTCGGAGGTACGGCAAGAGAGATGACAGCAGGACTCAAAAGAAGACTGGTCCGCGCGGGCGGGTGGGGATTAGCCAAGCGTTTAATCAAACCGATTCCGATTATCGGCTCTGTCTTTGCGGTCGGGCTGGCGGGCTACGAGATCAGGAGGAAGGGATTGCTCCCGGGCGCGCTTCACGTCGGGCTGGACATCACGCCGATTATCGGGACGGCCAAGGGCGTGCTCGAACTCTTTACGGGCGACCTGATTCCCGACAAGAACGAGAGGGCCGCGCGCCGCCCGAACTGACCCTTCGCATTTGATTCGAGAGAAGTTTTCAAGACCCGCAAGGGACGACTGAAAATAAGCAAAGCTCTTATCCTCCAGACCTCGCCGGATAATCAGCGCACGGCCTTCTCGTACCAATCCTGCCAAAACCTCTTTCTTTTCCAGGCCAGCGCGATAAAAAAAGGATTCGTCAGCAAGAGGGTTTTCCACCAGCTCATCTTGTCGAATCTTCTGGCCGAAGTCTTGACCTTAGGATTTTCGATGAAAGAGACGAAAGCCGCTTTTTGTTTGGCGAGCTTTGACAGTCTCCAGTAAAACTCCACGTCCTCGCCCACGTAAACGCCCACATCGTAACCGCCGAGTTCTGAAAAAACTGTTCGCCGACAGAATTGGGTCGCGCCCTGCTTGGTATTAAAAACAGTTTCCCAGAATTTCCAGCCCAGGATATAAAATCTGACCCAGCGCCGCTGGAATTCTTCATATTCAACGGAGACCGCGCCGCCCAGGCAGTTCTCATCCCGCATCACCTCGGCGATTTTGAGAAAGAGAGAATCAGGAACGAGCGTGTCGGCATCAACGAAGATTAAAAGATCGCCCTTTGAGTTTTCAGCTCCGGTGTTCCTGACCCGCGCAATGTTATGGTCCGTCTCCGTAAAGACTCCGGCTCCGAAACCCTTCGCAATCTCTTTGGTCCTGTCTTGGCTATCGTTGTCAACCACCACAATCTCTGAAGGACAACCCGCGACGGATAAACCCTGTGCGATACGCTTGAGCGTCTCAGGCAAATATTTTTCTTCGTTGTAAGCGGGGACGACTACTGAAATCATCATGGCAGGATACGCCTTGCGAGCGGCGAGCACGATATGTCGGGCGGCATGTGGACCAGGACTTATTTTACTCTCCTGAGGGTTGATTCCTCGGCCTTCAGCCACTTATCCGTCATCCAGATTTCTAATGTCTCATGCCATTCTCCGCTCTTAGTCACCTCGATGGTAATCAGCCTCGCGCCATCGTAGGGCGAGAGAGTCACCGTCAACGGCATCCCATACTGTAGAGTTCTAGTGTCAATCAACTTCGCCTCCAGAGGATGTTTGCGACCGTCAGAGTTTTCGCCGCGCCAGCGATAAAGGTTCGCTCCCTCGTCATAATAGATAGTCGCGTCAAGGGTGGAAGAATGATATACAGGCTGTCCGGCGCTTATCAACGTCTTATAATTTCTGGCCTCCTTGATGCGCAGCGCCGAGCCGTCGCCCTTGTACTGGACCTTTGTCTTTTGTGAAAACTCGTTGCTGCGTGACCCGTCCGGGCGAAACTCCCATCCCTGGCCCTTCCATTCTCCCAATAAGAAATCCAGCTTCCTCATCTCTTCGGATTGGTCCGCTGAAGTCATACGGCCTGAGACGGCTACGGAGAAACCCAGCATCATCGCCAGCAGAAGTATCAATCCAAAGCTTCTCAGCAGCTTTGATAAATCGAATTTGGCAGGACTGCTCACTGCAACCTCCTTGTCTGATGGTTTAAAATTAGCGCCCGCGTGAAGCTCGCCTCCGGACGGCGATAAATGTGATAGCCAAGATTGTGAGACCTGCGGAAATATATTTGGCGGGCCAGTCTCCCTCTCGAATAAAGATGACTAATGCGGTCGTGAAAAAGCTGAGGCTGGCAAGGATGCTGAGCGCCATCGCCACTTTGCCGCGCCTGCTCAGATCAGGCTTAGCTTGTGTCTCATCGTCGCTCACGATTGGTCCTCATCGTTCGAGGCATGAAGACGCGGGCGAAGGTTGAGCGGGTGGGCCTGCTCGTAGGCGTTGGCGAGCCGCAGGAGCATGGCTTCGGACCAGTATGGACCAAGCAGTTGCAAGCCAATCGGGAGACCTTCGCGCGAGAGACCGCAGGGGACGTTGATACCCGGACCACCGACCAGATTCGCCGTACAGGTGTAGATGTCGTTGAGATACATGGCGAGCGGGTCGTCCACCTTTTCGCCGAGCTTGAAGGCTGGCGTCGGCGTGGTCGGCGTGAGGATGGCGTCGCATTTCTCAAAGGCCGCGTCGTAATCCTTCCTGAGCAGGGCGCGTGCCTGCTGAGCCTTGTGATAGTAGGCTTCGTAGTAGCCGGAAGAGAGCACGTATGTTCCGAGCATGATGCGGCGCTTGACCTCTGGTCCAAAACCTTCGTCGCGCGTGCGGCGATACATATCCTTCAGGCTCTTAGGCTCTTCGGCGCGAAAGCCGTATCGCACGCCGTCATAACGCGCCAGATTGGAAGAGGCTTCAGCCGTCGCGATGATGTAGTAAACGGCGATGGAATACTTCGAGTGCGGGAGTTGTACGTCAACAATCTCCGCGCCCATCTCCCTGTAAGCTTCGATGGCGCGCTCGACCGCCGCGCGCACTTCCTCGTCCAAGCCTCCGCCGAACAACTCGCGCGGCACGCCCAGACGCGTTCCCCTTAGCTCGGTCTTCATCTCCAAGAGGTAATCCGGCACGGCGACATCAGCCGAGGTCGCATCATTCGGGTCGCGTCCGGCGATGACGGCCATGAGAGCCGCCACGTCGCGCGCGTTACGACCGAAGACGCCGATGTTATCAAGCGACGAGGCGAAGGCCACGAGGCCGTAACGCGAGAGTCGCCCATAGGTCGGTTTGAGGCCGGAGATGCCGCAGAGCGCCGCTGGCTGGCGTACAGACCCGCCCGTCTCCGAACCCAGTGCGACGGGCACGATGCCAGCCGCCACCGCCGCCGCAGAGCCGCCCGAAGAGCCGCCCGGGACGCGCTCTACATCCCATGGATTTCTCACTGGACCAAAAGCCGAGTTTTCATTGGACGACCCCATCGCGAACTCGTCGCAATTAGTCTTGCCGACGATAATCGCCCCGGCTGCCTGTAGACGCTCGACGACCGTCGCCGTGTAGGGCGGGTGATAATTATTCAGGATGTTCGACCCGCAGGAAGCTTGCAGCCCGCGCACGCAGATGTTGTCTTTGATGGCAACGGGCACACCCGCCAGCGGGAGCGTGGATTCGCCTGAGCGCAAAGACTGGTCCAACTGCCGTGCGCGAGCCTCTGCGCCCGCGCGGTCAATCTGTAAGAATGCGCCGAGTTGCCCGTTCAGCCTCTCGGCTGCGTCGAGCGCAAATCCGGTGGTCTTGGCCGCGCTCGTCTCCCCGCTCAGGATACGCGTGCGCAACTGTTCGATGTCTGTGTCGAAAATGTTCATGGTCAAGCAGTCAGTAGTCGGTAAGTATTAAGCCTTCAGGAGTCGAGCCGTCAGCGGCTTTTAGTTTTTACTGCCAACTTTTATAAAACTTTGGGAACACGGAAATGGCCCGAGGCCGGGTCCGGAGCCTGGTCCAGTGCCAGTTCTTGTCCGAGCGAGGGGCGCGCCGTGTCTTCGCGTGCGGATTCGGTCTGCTCGCCTTCGGGCGTCAGACCGCCGATGACCGGCTCGACCTGGCTCGTATCTAGCTCGTTGAGCTGTTCGACGTAAGCGACAATCTCGGCAATCTGCGGCGTGTAGGCGCGCAGCTCTTCGTCCGTGATTTCAAGATGCGCGAGCTGCGCGATCTTAACGATGTCGGATTCTGTGATGGGCATAAGGTTATTTTCGATTTTAGATTTGGGATTTTCGATTTGCTCAGGCTGCTCTGCTGTAGCTCTTACTTCTCATGTTCACGGCGGTCTATGCAACTGCCTGCGGCGATAAGGAAGCGTCGGCGCAGGTTCTCGTCCTGAATCGCGGCGGCGGCTGTGAGCAGTTCTTCAGAGGCGGATTGAAGCGCGCGGCGTTCCTGTTCGTGGCGATCAGTCTTGGGCTGAAGCAGGGCACGCTGTGCGCGGACGGTCTTCGGGTCAATGCGAAACTCTATGTAGGTGACGACGGCCTGGCCCAGGACCGAGTTGAGTCCGAAGAGGAGTTGCCCGCTCATGGCTTCGAGCTGTTTTTGCCAGGTCGCATCGGCGACGGCGACGATGAGAGTCTTACGATAAAGACGGAAGGGGACGGCCTGGCCGCGTAGCGCCTCGCCCGCCACGCGACGCCAGGCCACCAGCGCCGCGGCCTCCAGAACTTCTTCAGCCTCGCCCGCCGCGCGCAATAGTTTCGGCAATGATCGAATCAGGGCGTCCATCGTTAAGGGTTTGCGATTTTAGATTTTTGATTTGCGATTGAAAGAGGATTAAATTGGCCCAGCAGAGTTTTTCTCAAGAGAGCCTGGGCCGGCGAAAATCGGCCTCGCAAATCGAAAATCGAGTTGAGTGTAAAGGAAAATATGAGCGAGCGACAAGCGTATGGGGCTGCGGGGGAGAAGCGGGGCGGGTTGAGAGAGCGGCTGGTGCTGGCGTCGGCCAGCCCCAGGCGTGCGGAAATCCTGCGCGCCGTCGGTTGGGAGTTCGAGGCTGCGCCCGTCGGGATTGAAGAAGTTCGCAAAGAGGGCGAGGGAGCCGAAGAGTACGTCGAAAGGCTGGCGAGAGAAAAGGCTGAGGCCGCAGCCGAGCGTTTAGAGGCGGGGCTGGTGCTGGGAGCCGACACGGTGGTTGTGGTCCAGGGCGAAGTGCTCGAAAAGCCGCGCGACGAAGATGATGCGCGACGTATGCTGCGCGCCCTGAGCGGCAGGTGGCACGAGGTCCTGACGGGCGTGGCTCTTGTGCGCGCGGTCGAGAATCGGCCCTCTATCATCGCGCACGAAAGGACGAAAGTTCTTTTTGGCGAGATGTCCGAAGAGGAGATTGGTTGGTATCTGGCGACGGGCGAGCCTATGGACAAGGCCGGAGCTTATGCCGTGCAGGGTCGCGCGGCGCTCTTTATCAGGGCTATTCGCGGTGATTACTGGAACGTCGTAGGGCTGCCGGTCCAGCTTGTTTACAGGCTCGCGCGCAGAATGTGAGGGGATTTCGGAGCTTTGATTTGCGATTGACGAGTTGCTGCAAAGCCGAAGAGCGCAGGATGAAGAGTGTGCCCTTCATCCTACGCTCTTCGACTTTAAGCCTGTTGCTTTTTTTCTTTACAGAATGGGTTTCAAGCGGGGCGCGAGCTGGTCCGTCAGATTTGCGCTCGGGTCTAGCCCGCCCATCACGCCGTTGACGTTGCCCTGCTTATCCAGAATGACTATGGCCGGAAGCTGGTCCACCCCGAGTTGCTTTGAGACCTGCCCTTCAGGGTCGCGGAGGACCGTCACCTTGTACTTGCCTGCGAGCGTGCGCAGTTGGTCGTCCGAAGCATAGTTTCTGGACTTGGAGGATTCGGAATCCGTGCTCACCCAGTAGACGGCGACGCCGCGCCTGCTGTACTCGTCTGCAAACTTCTTGACGCCTTCGAGCTGCTGGCGCGAGAGCGGCAGCCATGAAGCGCCGAAGGCGAGCACGACGACTTCACCGCGCAGGCTCTCATCCGTCACCGCCGGGCCTTCAATCGCACGCAGGCTAAAGCTAACGGGCGCATCATTCTTGCGCTGGGCCAGTGTGCTTGAGACCAGGGTGGAGATGGCTAAAATGGTCGCGGCGATTAACATCCGGCGACTCTGTGGAAACATTTTTGACTCCTTTGTGTGTCCCGTCTCGAATCTTCAAACGGGACGATTCAGGCAAACCGTTAGATGAGCGCCAGCTTGGTTTGAGTTGGATAAAGGCCCGGAAAATAGAGAGCTTTCTTGCCGCCGCTCAGCGAGCAGCGGGCGGCGCTTGATGAAAGACATCTTCGTAGAGCGCGCGATAATCATCCCACGTGTCCATGTCACGCGCAACATAAGGAGAGCCGACGGGCACGCGCACCACTTCCTCTTTCTGCTTTTCAAAGAGCGAGCGCAAGCCGCCTCGCGCGTCCAGCTTTAACAACTCTTCACGGAAATCGAAATCGAGCAGGACCGGATGACCAATGCGTCCCTCAAACTCCGGCACGATGAGACGCCCGCCTGTGCGCTCGCGCTCCTCAATTAAACGGCTGACGACTTCGGGCGGAATCGCGGGCTGGTCGCAGAGCGCTATCAAAACAGCCGCAGTCCGGGCGGGCAAAGAGACCGCGCCGCGCGCAATCGAAGCAGACATCTCGCTCTCAGCTTCAGGGTTGAGTGTGAAGATGACGGGCAGGTGCTCAAGCCGCCCGCGCAGCTCCTCAGCCCTGTGGCCCAGAACCACGACGATGCTTTCGACACCTCCATCCAGCAAATACTCGATGCAGCTTTCGGCGACAGTCTTTTCGCCGAAGGGAAGCAGCGGCTTAAACGCTCCCATCCGGCGGCTGCGTCCGGCGGCTAAGAGGATGGCGGCAATTTTGCTCAAGAGAGTCAGCGGTCAAAAGAGAGCGAGCCATGAGCAGCAAACAGTTTTCGGTTTTCAGCTTTCAGGAAAACCAAAATGCTGTTTACTGACTTTTTAATTCTTCGAGGGCGCGCAAGACATAGGGGCGTGCCATCTGCTTGCGCCAGTTCATGATGAAATCCGTGTTATCGAGCGGGCGCGCTTTGGTGTAGCAGGCTTCCGCAGCAGCCTGCATACGCTCGTCATCGAGTGGTCCACCGACCAGGAATTGCTCGGCCTCTTTGACTTCAATCGGAGC
>DASWMI010000131.1:0-3370 GCA_036399835.1 Pyrinomonadaceae bacterium
TCACCCGTCGGGCTTGAAGGGTTCGAGACGGCGAAGGGGCCGCCCGTGAACTGTAGCACGGGGTTTGAGGGCGAGAGCGTCCCGCTCGCAGGCGTGGTGGCCGCCAGACCGATTACGGTCATCAGCGCAAACGCCAGGCAAATCGCCCCGACGAGCAATATTCTCAAGTGTAAACGTCGGCTTGAATTCTTCTGCTGCTGTATCCTTCGTGACATCTATGTCTCCTGTTTTAACGGATTTAGGTTATTTGCACGGTTGCCCGCCTGACGTTTCCGCGGCGGCACTTCCGGCTTGATAGAGACATCTTATGAATTCGGCTTGAGAAACACTTGAGGAACTCTTGAGGCTTACCGGGCGGGCTGTCGCGGAGAACTTGAGGCGGCTACATTGCAAATCTCTTGCACAAGCGGAAAACTTAAAACCTTTATCGGCCTCGTTTAATAGCAGAGCGCAAAGCTCTGACGCTCGCGGTCAATCGCTGAGGCTGACATCTCACAGAGAAAAGTGCGCTGCGGCTTTACCGAATCAATGATTCCAGTCGGGCGGGACAAACTCTACGGCGATGACTTCACCATCGAGGCTGGCGGCATCTTTGGCAGGGCGATAGGTGACGAGGACGTGGACCGCAGACGCGCGCTCGCCGCATTCGACGCGCCCTTTAATCTCGGAAGTGTAAGTCACGAAGCTGATGCGCCTGAGATTGTCGCTGTGCAGCCTGAGCGTGCGCCCTTCCGCTTCGACGAAGAGCACGCTGCCCTCGGCTTCGCATTCGATTTTCGTGAGCTGACCGCAGACCTGGCGACCCATAAACCTGAGCCTCTTGACCTGTGGTCCAGGCTCAGGCATATCGCAGGGCTGCAGGGATTCCCAATCGGCTTCTGCGGCGCGCGTCTCCGCATTCTGGACCTGACGATGTGCCGCCACGGACTCTTCATGTGTGGCTATCGTGGCCCGCAGATTTTGGGTGCGGGCGATGATGAGCGGGTCGTAAGACTTGATGGCGAGAGCGTCAAGGATGGCGCGTGAGGTGGCGTACTCGCCCTTGCGCATGTGCGCCTCCGCGAGCAGCAAGGTAAACTCTTCGCGTTTGGGCCAGCGCGCGAGCATGAGACGCAGCATGGCTATCGTCTCATCCACCTGCGGGCTTCTCTTCAGATCAATCTCGGCCAGCAGGCGATAGCTTTCGGCGAAATTCGGCTCAAGCTCTATGCTCCGCTTCAGCTCGCCGCGAATGAGCGCGGTCTTTTTGATAAAGCCCGTGACGGATTTATCCGTCTCCTGCCCGTCGCGTTCAAGCGCGTCCGCGTAATAATAGTGGGCCAGATAATTTTCCGGGTCTGCCTTGATGCCGCGTTGTAGATGCTCTAAGGCTTCATGGTAGCGGTTCTGCTCAAGGCAGAGTAGGCCGAGCGCGAGACGCGCACGCGAGAGATTAGGATTGAGCGAGAGAGCCTTTTGCAGATGCTTTTCGGCTTCCTCGTAACGCTGAGATTGGACCAGCAGGCTGCCCAGATAGCCCGCGGCTTCAGCCTCCGTGAGAGAATCGCTATGCAAAGCTGGATTGAACTGCGCGCGCGTGCTGAGGCTCGCCGTCTCCGCCGCGTACCGGGCCAGCCCGACATAGCGCGCCAGCTCTTTTTCCAGCCCCTTCAATTCCATCTGAAAAGCCTGCCGGACACACTCTTCGAGAGAGATGCCGCTGGCCTGTAGCTCCAGGAAGCGGGCCAGCTCGCGGCTGCCGTTCACGGGCCGGCCATTAAGAAGATAATGGACCAGCGCCCAGGACTGGGCGTAGAAGAGGCGGCGCTTTTCCGGCTCGTCGTAATAGGGCGAGTAGGGGTCTACGGCGAGGAGCGTTTCAAGCGGGATTAACTCCTGCTCGCTGAGGTATTGCGCATGGCTTTCGATCTGCCTGCCGAGCAGAGCTTTTCTGTAGCCGATTGATAGCTCAAACGTGCTGTAGTATTCGGCCAGCCCCTCGTTAAGCCAGACGGGAGCGCGGCGAAAGCTATGCTTGATGAGCGCGTGGACATACTCGTGTATGGCGACAGAGGAAGGGCTGCGCTCGTCCTGCTCGTCTGCGGAGAGAGCTATATAGTCCATCTCCGGTCCGGTCTGAAAGTGGCCCGCGACCCTCACGGAAGGCTTGCCTCCGAGCAGCAGCGGCGCAAACGGCCTGTAGTCGCTCCGGCTGCGGAACATGATGACGGTCGTCCGCCTTTGCGTCTCAAGTTGAACGGCAAAGGGCAACTGCGAGATGGCTGCGCGAAACTCTTCCAGGCTCTGTGTAACCAAACGCATCTCGCGCTCGTCTGTATTACTGACGAGCAGAAAATTGGGCGAGCTGACGCTTTTCCAGCTTTCATCCGTCGAGGCCATGCAGAGCGCAGCCGACAGCAACAGGCAGATGGCGGTTGCCGTCAGAAGAGCCGGACGTCTTAACGAAAGTAAGATCATTCTTTGTGCGTAAGCGATGAAGGCCGTCCGCGCATGATGTTCAGGCGCGGCGCAAGGGACGCGAAGCGGCCTTAGCATATCGCTTTCAAACCCGAGTCGCAATGGCGGCCCTGTTTGACGGCTGTTTCAAAGCCTGAGCGAGCGCAGAGCCGGGCAGCTTTGCAGTTACGTTGGAGAGTCGAAAAGAATACGACATATAATTGGTTAAGAATTTGAGACACTTTGAGAACAACGAACGGCCTTCTTTGCGCGTCACAGCTATTTCCCTGCTGGACCAACGCTTCCGCGTCAAACTCTCCGAGGCTGTTCGTCACACGCGCGAGAAAGAGATTTTTGATACATCAACGGGTGGTTGCAAAATGTCTCTCAAGATTGCCAGAACGCTCATCATCAGTCTTGCCTTGCTCATCGCTCTAGCAGATGCGCGGGCGCAGAATCGCGCCGCGTCCGGCGAGCAGATTCCAACCCGCACGCAGGTTGCGCTGGCAGACGAAGCGCGCCATCAACTCCTGACGCTCCCCTATTACGGCATCTTCGACTGGCTTGAAGGACAGGTCCTGCCGGATGCGACTGTGGTCCTGCGCGGGCAGGTCGTGCGGCCCACGACCAAGTCTGACGCGGAAGCGCGTGTGCGCCGCATAGAGGGCGTGGCGGGTGTCAACAACCAGATAGAGGTGCTGCCGCTCTCGCCAAACGATGAACGGCTGCGACGCAGCCTCTACCGCGCTCTCTTCAATTCCAATTCGCCGCTCTTTCGTTACGCGACTCAGTCCGTCCCGTCCATTCACATCATCGTTAAGCGTGGACGCGCGACGCTTAAGGGCGTAGTCGCCAATCGCGGAGACAGCCGCCTGGCCTTTATGCGAGCGCGCGGCGTGCCAGGTCTCTTCGATGTCAAAAACGAATTACAGGT